>NZ_RWIV01000001.1:4247500-4518705 GCF_003944835.1 Bacillus sp. HMF5848 | reverse complement strand
ACTTTGGTAAGTATCATTTGTTTCATCACCCATTTGCACAGGCTTTTTGACCGGTGTTTTTATACTAAAATCCTCTTCGTGAGGATCCTTTGGAATAATGAATTTAATAGTTAATTCTTCACCAGTAATGTCATATATGGTTTCTCCAATAATCTTTGAATACCGATTTTCTAACCAGTCTCGAGCAAATTCATTTGGAGCAGATATGATTAGTACATCATTTTGAAGAGCATGGGCTGTGGTTGCTTGCAACCATGTATCATAGCTAGGTTTGCTAACTTTTTTCTTTAGTCTTTTCAATGCTTCTTTCCATAAGTCAGCTATGTTTTCCATATTGATAGCCCCCTTTCCTTTAGCCGTCATTTATCTATATACGCAAGCATGTTTTAAGTTCACATAAGCATGTACAACAAATGCACAACTACCACAAGTACATTTGAATATTTATTCAAGCATATTCATGTGGGAAATTTGCTGTAAATAAGAAATTATAAAAAGGGGTAAAAAACAAAAAAATGCATACGTACCCAGATGTATTATTACATAAATTGGGGAAGTTTTCGACATAAATCATCACCTGTGGACAAGTTAAGCCACAGGTGTTAATATCATTATCCACATATTATCCACATTTTGTGGATATCTAATTTATCAACAACAATTGTACCACAGTGAAAACAAAATAATAATATCAAAAATTTCCTTATACTGCAATGGTATATAGTAATTTATCCACAGAAAAAACAGGTTGTGGACGAAAATTAATCCACAGGAATGGATTTGTGAAAAAAATGTCGATAAAGGTATGTAAAACATTTTTTGTCGAAAAAAATTATCCACAGAAGATACTTTTGGGAAAAAAGATACTATTTGGCTAGCAAGAGCGAGTTAATGCACTATATCTATAGTAGAGGTCTTCCAGGGATTGTGGATAACTTTATGTAGTGATGTAACCAACTTACGTCTACACATATTTTGACCAAAATGGAGGAAAATATTGAGGGATTCATTTAATTATATTGACATTTGCATAGGTGACTAACTATAATAAGTAAGACTGTCTTTTAGAAATTTAAAATAGCCTTTATGTATAAGGTCTATTGCTTAATCAAAAAATACTAATTGAGTCAGATTCGATCTATCTGATTAAGATAGTGATCCTCAAGGGAGGTGTCATACATGAAACGCACGTATCAACCAAATAAGCGAAAGCACAGCAAAGTACATGGCTTCCGTAAACGTATGAGCACAGCTAATGGACGTAAAGTTCTTGCTCGTCGTCGTCGTAAAGGAAGAAAAGTATTATCAGCATAGGCCACTGAATTTGTCTCAGTGGTCTTTTTTTTAGAAACAGTTATAAAAGCGTCATCATATAGTCAAATGTGTAGGGTTTGTGACAAGAAAAAATGGCAAAGCTAGCAAATAGCGAGTGATCATTGTTTTTTATGAGGTGTTTTTTTAGATGAAAAAAGCTTTGCGTTTAAAAAAAAATGAAGATTTTCAAGTAATGTTTCAAAAGGGCCGATCCATGGCGAATCGTCAATTTGTACTATATTATTTAAAAAAAGACGATGAGATATCATTCAGAGTTGGGCTGTCAGTCAGTAAAAAGCTTGGTAATGCTGTCACTCGTAATAGAATTAAACGTATGATTAGACGATTTTTTCAAGAGCATAAAGATATGCTGCCTACTGGGTATGATTATTTAGTGATTGCTCGGAAACCAGTTGCTGATATGAATTATAGTGAAGCAGAGCGTAGTTTAGGCCATGTTCTTTATAAAGCAGATTTAACAAATAAGCTTCTTTAAAAGAATAGACAAACTAACATATTTACGTGCTAAAATAAAGCTATGTGACTTTTATATAAATTACATATAGTCTGTTAGGAGGAATATCAAGTTGAAACGGCGAATACTGTTAGTAGCAGTTTTGGTGCTACTCGTGGCAATAATGACAGGTTGTTCAGAAATCAATCAACCTATTACGCCTGAAAGTGAAGGAGTTTGGAACGAATATTTTGTTTATCCATTATCATGGCTATTAATATTCTTTGCTGAACATTTACAAAATAGCTACGGATTATCAATTATCATTGTAACCATCATTATTAGAACAGCTATTTTACCATTAATGATAAAACAAACTCAAAATTCTAAGGCAATGCAAGCTATTCAACCAGAATTGCAGCAACTACGAGAGAAGTACAGTTCAAAAGATCAAAAAACACAACAAAAGCTACAGCAAGAAACAATGCAGCTTTTTCAAAAGCAAGGTGTCAATCCACTGGCAGGATGTTTCCCTTTATTAATTCAAATGCCAATTCTCTTTGGATTCTACCATGCAATCATGCGAACATTTGAAATTCGTGAGCACACGTTCTTATGGTTTGATTTAGGAAGTCCAGATCCATTCTTTATATTACCGTTAGTTGCTGGAATCACGACATTTATCCAACAAAAGGTTATGATGGCTGGAACCGACAATCAAAATCCACAAATGAAAATGATGCTTTATATTATGCCTGTTATGATTGTTGTCTTTGCTGTAACATTCCCAGCGGCACTTTCATTGTACTGGGTTGTAGGGAATATCTTTACAATTGGACAAACATTCTTTATTAAAGGACCACAGGTTAAACAAACGCAAACCGCAGGAGGCGCGAAAAAGTGAAGCAAATTACGGCTACCGGGACAACTGTAGAAGAAGCGGTCAGTCAAGCACTAGTCGAGCTCCAAACATCAGAAGACCGCATAGAAATTGAAGTTATTGATGAAGGAAAAAAGGGTTTGTTTGGACTTTTTGGTACGAAGCCAGCCATTGTTAAAGCAACATTAAAACCTGATCCTGTTGATGAAGCTATTGCCTTTTTAAAAAAGGTAACGAAGCAAATGGACGTTGATATCACAGTGGAGGTTAAGCGCGACGGTAAAAATGTCGAGCTTCAGTTATCAGGTGATAAAATTGCTATTTTAATTGGCAAAAGAGGACAAACTTTAAATGCACTGCAATATTTAGCTCAATTAGTAGCCAATCGTTATGCAAATCAATATATTAATATAATGATTGATGCAGAAAATTATCGTCAAAAACGTAAAGACACGTTAGAGCAATTGGCAGGTCGTTTAGCTGAAAAGGCTATGAGAACAGGCAGAGAAGTAACTCTTGAGCCTATGCCATCATATGAAAGAAAAATTATCCATGCAGCATTGTCTGAATATGAAAAAGTGCAAACAGCATCAAAAGGTACGGATCCAAATCGTCATATTGTGATTGTACCAAGAAGAAGATAGTCTCCACTCGGAGGCTATCTTTTTTTTTATGCGATATCAGAAAATATAAAATTCTGCACATAAATTATTATCTTGCTCCAGGTGCCAGCGGCTCGAGGGAAACAAAATCAATTTTTTCCGAGTGCAATGGTGCAATGGAGCGAAAATCAACACCGAGGTGTAACAGAGACAACCATGCAAATGAAAATTCGCACCATGGAGAATCAAAAAAGAGCACCCCATAGATAAGATATAAGAAGGAGCGGACATTCACGACACTCCTGCGGAGAAACAATCAAGCCAAGACCCCACATGGCGAAGCCCGAGGAGGCTTGGCTGATTGTCCGCGGAAAGGGAGTGAATGGGAGCGAATCGTAATTCACAATAAAGGTTATTTTCAGGGGAGCGTTCATTTAAAAAATCTAGATAACTTCTATTTTCAGCATCGACTTCAAAAACCTTTTACTATTACATTCCTCTAACCATTAAAAATTAGTCATGCTAAGATTTATCCACAAGTAAGTGCAATCTTTATTTTTAAAACGATTGTGGATACTTTAAGAGGTTTATGTTGTTATAAACATGTGGATAAGATAAAATGAGAAACGGTAGTTTTTAGTGATTCCACTTTGTTGATAAGTGGGAAGAGAGTGATAGTTTTCTTTCAAGATAATTAGGTAATACTAACATATATGATGTATGAATGTACGGAAACGTGAGGTAGGTGACAATAAGAATGTTTGAACAGGATACGATAGCAGCTATTTCAACGCCAATGGGTGAAGGGGCGATTGCGATAGTACGTATGAGCGGAGATGGCGCAATTCAGATTGCGAATCAAGTATTTCGTGCAAAATCAGGTCAAAAAGTTGTTGATATGGAATCTCATACCATTCACTATGGCCATATTATTGATAATAGAAGCGACGAAGTAGTTGATGAGGTAATGTTAACAGTATTAAAAGGACCACGAACATTTACAAGAGAAGATGTAATTGAAATAAATTGTCATGGCGGGTTAGTTGCTGTGAATAAAGTACTGCAATTTGTACTTGCTAATGGAGCAAGATTGGCAGAGCCGGGTGAATTTACTAAACGTGCATTTTTAAATGGACGTATAGATTTGTCGCAGGCTGAAGCGGTCATTGATGTTATTCGTGCAAAAACGGACCGAGCAATGAAGATGGCTGTAAAGCAGATGGAAGGGCGCCTTTCAATATTAATTCAGCGGTTACGTCAGGATATTCTAGAAACGTTAGCACAGGTTGAAGTAAATATTGATTATCCTGAATATGATGACGTTGAAGAAATGACTCATCAAATACTTATTGAAAAGGCAACGAAAATAAAAGCCGATATTGAACAGCTCCTTATTACATCAAATCAAGGGAAAATTTTAAGAGAAGGCCTTTCTACTGTTATAATTGGACGTCCTAATGTCGGTAAGTCATCTCTATTAAATAGTTTAGTTCAAGAAAATAAAGCAATTGTAACAGATATTCCAGGTACAACACGAGACGTAATTGAGGAATTTGTTAACGTAAAGGGTGTTCCACTACGTTTATTAGATACGGCTGGTATTCGTGAAACAGAGGATATAGTTGAAAGAATAGGTGTTGAACGGTCCAAGAAAGTTTTGCAAGAAGCTGATTTAATATTATTAGTTCTAAATTATAATGAACAATTATCAAAGGAAGATGAAACATTATTTGAGCTAGTAAAGGATATGGACTATATTGTAATAGTGAATAAAATTGACTTGCCAGCTAAGCTCGACCTTGATAGAGTAAGACATTTAACCGGCTCAAAACCAGTTGTTACAACATCTTTAAAAGAGGATAAAGGTGTAGAAGACCTTGAACAAGCCATTTCTTCATTATTTTTCTCTGGTTCATTAGAAGCCGGCGATTTAACGTATGTATCGAATACAAGGCATATTGCACTTTTACAACAAGCTGAAAAGGCAATTGATGATGTACTGGTGGCTATTGAAACAGGCGTACCTATTGATATAGTACAGATTGACTTAACTAGAACTTGGGAACTATTAGGTGAAATTATTGGGGAAGCTGTTCACGAAAGCTTGATTGATCAGCTATTCTCACAATTTTGTTTAGGGAAATAAATATAAAAAGGAGGGACCAGCATTGGGATACAATGGTGGAGAATATGATGTTATCGTTATTGGTGCAGGCCATGCGGGCTGTGAAGCAGGATTAGCTGCTGCACGTATCGGTGCGAAAACTTTAATGATAACAATTAATTTAGATATGGTTGCGTATATGCCATGTAATCCTTCTATCGGTGGTCCAGCAAAAGGAATTGTCGTCCGAGAGATTGATGCATTAGGCGGGGAAATGGGTAAAAATATTGATAAAACACACATTCAAATGAGAATGTTAAATACCGGTAAAGGGCCTGCGGTGCGCGCTTTACGAGCCCAAGCTGATAAATTTGCTTATCAACATGAATTGAAAAAAACACTAGAGCATGAAGAGAACTTAACACTTTTACAAGGTATGGTCGAGAAGTTAATTGTTGAGGATGATGTTTGTAAAGGTGTTATAACACGAACTGGTGCAGAGTATCATGCTAAATCTGTAGTAATAACGACAGGTACATTTTTACGTGGAGAGATAATTATTGGTGATTTAAAGTACTCAAGTGGACCTAATCACCAACAGCCATCCATTAAACTGTCTGAACACCTTGATGAATTAGGATTCCAGTTAGTTCGATTCAAAACAGGTACACCGCCTCGTGTGAACAGCCGAACAATTGATTATAGTAAAACGGAAATTCAACCTGGTGATGATATACCAAGGGCATTTTCATATGAAACGGTGAAGTATATTACTGATCAATTGCCTTGCTGGTTAACATATACGAACGAGCATACACATACGATTATTGATGAAAATCTGCATCGATCACCGATGTATTCAGGTATGATAAAAGGTACTGGTCCACGTTATTGTCCATCTATTGAGGATAAAATTGTTCGTTTTAATGATAAGCCTCGTCACCAAATCTTTTTAGAGCCAGAAGGCAGACATACTGAAGAGGTATATGTACAAGGTCTATCGACAAGCTTGCCGGAGGATGTTCAACTTAAATTATTAGCTACCATTCCTGGTTTGGAAAAGGCTGAGTTAATGCGTGCAGGATATGCTATTGAATATGATGCTATCGTTCCAACACAGTTGTGGCCAACACTTGAAACGAAAAGACTTCCTGGCTTATATA
Source organism: Bacillus sp. HMF5848 (assembly GCF_003944835.1). Lineage (GTDB taxonomy): Bacteria > Bacillota > Bacilli > Bacillales > HMF5848 > HMF5848. Next base: position 4,512,188 of record NZ_RWIV01000001.1, on the reverse strand, counting down.
CTGCAGGCCAAATTAATGGTACTAGTGGGTATGAAGAAGCTGCAGGGCAAGGTGTTATTGCCGGTATTAACGCCGCATTAAAAGCACTTGATAGAGAAGAACTTATATTAAGTCGGTCAGATGCCTACATCGGTGTACTCATTGACGATCTTGTAACAAAGGGCACAAGTGAGCCATACAGATTATTAACTTCTAGGGCGGAGTATCGTTTATTATTGCGTCATGATAACGCGGACTTACGCTTAACTGAAATTGGGCATCGTATTGGTTTAATTAGCGAACAAAGATATGAAGCATTTGTTGAAAAGAAGCAACGTATTGAAGATGAAATTGCTCGCTTAAGATCAATCATTATTAAACCGAATGAAACAGTGCAAGCATTAATTCGTGAGCTAGGTGGTAGTGAATTAAAGGACGGAATCCGTGCTGCCGACTTATTAAAACGTCCTGAAGTCACATACAAACATATTCATATGCTTACACCATCTGATATACAGTTATCGGATGATGTGAAGGAACAAGTAGAGATTCAAATTAAATATGAAGGCTATATAGAAAAGTCTCTTCAGCAGGTAGAGCGTCTTAAGAAAATGGAAGATAAAAAGATACCAGATAATATTGATTATGATGCCATTCACGGTTTAGCAAATGAAGCGAGACAAAAGCTTAAAGAGGTCCGTCCCTTATCTGTCGCGCAAGCATCTCGTATATCAGGAGTTAATCCAGCAGATGTGTCAATTTTATTAGTGTATTTAGAACAAGGTAAAATTGCAAAGCTACCATCTTAGGCTAGAAAGGATTTCTAATGAATATTGAACAATTTCAAACAAGCTTAGCTGATAAAGGCATACAATTATCAGAGCTTCAAATACAACAATTTGAGTTGTATTTCAAGGAGCTAGTTGAGTGGAATGAAAAAATGAATCTAACTGCTATTACAGATAAAGAACAGGTGTATTTAAAGCATTTTTATGATTCAATATCAGCTGCTTTTTATGTGGATTTTTCAAAACCAATGACAATTTGTGATGTAGGTGCAGGAGCGGGATTTCCAAGCATACCTTTGAAAATTTGTTTTCCGCACTTACATGTATCCATTGTTGACTCGTTACAAAAGAGAATCACATTTTTAAACCATTTAGCTTCATCATTGCAGCTAGAAGGGGTTGCCTTTTATCATGATCGAGCAGAAACATTTGCTCGCAAGGAGGGCATACGAGAAAATTATGATATTGTCATGGCGAGGGCTGTTGCAAGGCTTTCTGTTTTATCAGAACTTTGCATACCTCTTGCAAAAACAGGAGGTCAATTTATTGCTATGAAAGGTGCAGCAGCTAATACAGAACTTGAAGCTGCAACGACTGCAATAAAAGTACTTGGAGGAGAAGTTACTTCAACTTATACCTTCTCCCTTCCTATGGAAGAAAGTGAAAGAAGCATTATTATAATTGATAAAAAGAGAAAGACACCAAAGCAGTACCCAAGAAAGCCAGGAACACCAAATAAACAGCCAATCGAATAATTTCCTAAAAAGTGTCGTGATAGTTCTATCCGGCACTTTTTATATTTTTTCACAGTACTTTTTCATTGGTTTGCTGTATAATAGAAAGTAGGCTTTTGACTGTAATTATGACGCGGTTTATACAATCCGTTGTCTATTCAGCTACTTTGCTACATAACAGGTGATAGATTATGAGTAAATGTTTCACGTGAAACATATTTTCATAGTAAACTAGCCTATACGTAAATTAAAATTTCCTTTATATTAGTAACAGGAAGTTCTGTCTTATAAAAGGTGGTGCTAATGAATGAAACCTTCTTTCACTAGATTTTTCGGTATGAGTGAAAAGGAAGAAACAGAAAAAGTTGAGATAACAAAAAATGAAGAAATCAGACAATTACCTGTTTTAAGTATTGTTCCAAACCGATTTCAACCAAGAACAGTTTTTGCTGAAGATAAAATTCGTGAGCTAGCATCAACAATTGAAACACATGGTATTATCCAACCTATTGTTGTACGAGAGTATGAAACAAATAAGTACGAGATTATTGCTGGAGAGAGACGTTGGCGTGCCGTACAATGGTTAGGGTGGAAAACTATCCCTTCCATTATTAAAGAAATGAGTGATACAGAGACAGCTTCTGTTGCTCTAATTGAAAATCTACAAAGAGAAGAGCTTTCAGCTATTGAAGAGGCTGTTGCTTATCAAAAACTATTAGAATTACATCAACTCACCCAAGAAACTCTTGCGCAGCGTCTAGGAAAAGGCCAATCAACGATTGCTAATAAGCTTAGACTGCTTAAATTGCCTCAAGAAGTCCAGCAGGCATTGCTAGATAAAAAAATTTCAGAGCGACATGCAAGAGCATTACTGTCAATTAAAGAAGAAGTTGTTCAGTGCAAGCTATTAGAAGAAATCATGACTAAAGAGTTAAATGTAAAGCAGACGGAAGAGTTAATCCAAAAAATGCTAGAAGAAAAAAGGGATAACAAGCCTAAGCCACAGCGAAAAGCATTTAGTCGTGATATGCGCATCGCAATGAACACAATTCGTCAATCACTATCAATGGTCAAGGATAGTGGGATTACACTCGATTCAGAAGAGGAAGAACATGATGACTATTATCAATTCACAATAAAAATACCGAAAAAGTAGCCTCATCAAATTAACCTTTGATGAGGAATTTTTTGGCTAACAAATAATTGTGTGGTCCTCTTATACACATTTCGTGTACATATTACTAGTAATAAATAACTGTTATTATATTTTTCTTTTAAAATAACAAACAATTACTTTTTTTTCGTGATAGAATATGAGTAGTAAAAAAATGATATTTGTTTTAAGAATAATATAGAAGTTGAAAGGTAAGGTAGGTGACATCGTGGGAAAAATCATCGCGATAGCCAATCAAAAAGGTGGCGTTGGCAAAACAACGACTAGCGTCAACTTGAGTGCTTGTTTAGCATATATAGGTAAAAAAGTACTCCTTGTTGATATAGATCCGCAAGGAAATGCTACAAGTGGTGTTGGTGTAGAAAAATCAGAGGTTTCTCAATGTATATATGATGTACTTGTTGAAGATGAAGATGCAAAAAGCGCTCTTATGGAAACAGCGGTTGAAAGTTTACATGCAATTCCAGCTACTATTCAGTTAGCTGGTGCAGAAATAGAACTCGTACCAACTATTTCACGTGAAGTACGTTTGAAAAGGGCTCTTGAGCCTCTTAAACAAGAATATGATTATATTATCATTGATTGTCCTCCTTCATTAGGATTACTAACAATTAATGCACTAACAGCTGCTGATACAGTTCTTATTCCTGTTCAATGTGAGTACTATGCCCTTGAAGGGTTGAGCCAGCTTCTTAATACAGTACGGCTTGTGCAAAAACACCTAAATCAACATCTTATGATTGAGGGTGTTTTATTGACAATGCATGATGCGCGTACTAATTTAGGTATTCAAGTCATTGAAGAAGTGAAAAAATATTTCCAAGACAAAGTATACCAAACAATCATTCCAAGGAATATACGTTTAAGTGAGGCACCAAGTCATGGACAACCCATTATTATCTATGATCCGAAATCAAAAGGTGCAGAGGTTTACTTAGACTTGGCAAAGGAAGTGGTTGTGAATGGCTAAAGGATTAGGAAAGGGTATTAATGCATTATTTACAGGGCTTGAGGTTGGCAAAGAAGAGATTGTTCAAGAAATAAAAATTAATGATTTACGTCCCAATCCATACCAACCGAGAAAACACTTTGATAGTGCTGCAATTAATGAGCTCAAAGAATCGATTCTACAGCACGGGATCTTACAACCACTCATAGTTCGCCGTACAATAAAAGGATTTGAAATTGTTGTTGGAGAAAGACGTTATCGTGCTGCAAAAGAAGCGAAATTAATGACTGTTCCTGTTGTTATTCGTGAGTTAAGCGAACAACAAATGATGGAATTAGCTTTGCTAGAAAACTTGCAACGAGAAGACTTGTCACCTATTGAGGAAGCGACTGCGTATCAATCGCTTATGAAACATTTGAAAGTCACACAAGAAGAACTAGCGAAGCGTCTTGGGAAAAGTCGTCCACATGTTGCAAACCATTTACGTTTACTATCCTTGCCTAGTGATGTCCAAAATTTAATTTCTGATGGTAAATTATCAATGGGTCATGGTCGTACATTGTTAGGTTTAAAGAAGAAGGATTTAATAAATAGTGTCGTAGAGAAAGTGATAAAAGAACAGTTAAATGTTCGTCAGTTAGAAGAATTAGTTCAAAAATTAAATGAAAATGTTCCACGTGAAACATCTAAACCAAAAAAGGAGAAAGATGTCTTCATAAAAGAACATGAACATGTGTTACGGGAACGCTTTGGTACTTCTGTTACAATTAAACAGAATAAAAAACGAGGCAAGATTGAAATTGATTTCTTCTCTCCCGAAGATTTAGATAGAATACTAGAGTTACTAGAAGGTATTGATACGGAAAGAAATTGGTCATAAACCAATTTCTTTTTTTTATTGATAAAGTATCCTTGGCTAAAAAAAAGATTAGTATATGTAGCAGAGTTAAAATATAACTTTAATTTGATGAATATGAAGATAGTTTAAAATATTTTGACAAGATAGTGTGCTTTACCATACAATTTGTTCATTATAACTATTTAAGGAGATACATATGGTTCTAACAGGTACTATTGTAAATGGTGTATGTATTGCAGCCGGAACTTTATTAGGAAAACTGTTACATCGCATACCAGAAAAAGTTAAGACAACGGTTATGCAGGGGATTTCACTTGCAGTTATTGTATTAGGTCTGCAAATGGCTTTTAAGACAGAACAATTACTTATTGTAATTTTTAGTTTAGTAATTGGGTCAGTATTGGGTGAATGGTGGAAGCTAGATGATAACTTAAATGCTTTAGGCCACTGGATTGAACGAAAAGTAGGTTCGAAAAATGAGGGGAATGTAGCTAAAGGCTTTGTTACAGCGACTTTGATTTTTGTCATTGGTGCTATGGCTATAATCGGTGCTTTGGATAGTGGTTTACGTGCTGATCATAGGGTTCTTTATACAAAGTCTATTTTGGATGGATTTACGAGTCTAATATTAGCCTCAACATTAGGAATTGGGGTAATGTTTTCTGCCATTCCTGTAATGCTTTACCAAGGTTCTATTGCCCTTTTTGCCACACAAATCGAGAGATTTATTCCAGAAGCATTGTTAGACATTATGATTGTTGAAATGACAGCAACAGGCGGCGTTCTAATAACAGCTATTGGTATTAACTTACTTGGTTTAATGCATATACGTGTCGCAAATATGCTTCCAGCTATTTTAGTAGCAGTCATTCTGGCAACAGGTACGTATCTATGGCAACAATATGACATAATAAAGCTTTTCTTACAATAATGTAGGAAAAGCTTTATTACATTTAGAAAGTAAATATCGTCTAAATCCATAACAGTTTTTGTAGCTCCATCCATTCTAATTGGAAATGTTAATTTGTTCTTCTTCTTCTTCGCTTACAAGAACACCGCTGAAAGCTTAAATTTTACGATAGAAAAATAACGTAACTTTTTCTTACTTAAGTGCTTGATGAGAAATGTCTAAGCTTTGACGTCTGCCTTTTGCAATAGCTGCATGGTAAATCCCTTGTGAGATTGTGTCAGCCATTTTCATAACAAGATGTAAACGTGTGTTTTGTAATACAAAAAACTCCATAAATCCACTTACGTTGACAATTCCCGTGATATGAGCATCCCCAACAGCAGGTAACTCCTTATTTACGCCCGCACCTGGTTTGACTGGTCCTTCGCCAATTGATATAACTCCCACACTATTTAACCTACCTAAACAAGCATCAATTCCGATAATGAAAGGATTATAGTGCTTCGTTTTAATTTGTAAAAGCTGTTCTTCCATGTTAACTGCATGTATAGGCTCGGCTAATGTCCCATATATATGGAATAAAGGAGTTTTTCTTTCAAGCAGCTTAGTTCCGATGAGCGGACCAAGAGAATCACCTGTGGATCGATCTGTACCAATACAAACAATTGCTACAGGTCTAGTCACTGAAGTAGGTAATAGTTGTTGTAGCTTTGTACTTATTTGGTGAAAAGCACCTGCCTCATCATGACTAATACGGGTATTTCCACCTTTCTTTTCAAAGAAATTTGCTTTTAGATTCATAGGTTCCACTCCTAGGCAATAGTAGTAACAGTATACGGAAAAAAATGGGATTCTATACGTACACATTCAATATTGGGGGCGAAAAAATGATAAAAGCAGGGTTAAAATGGTTATTTTTAATATTAGGGACTATGATTGGGGCGGGGTATGCATCAGGGAGAGAGCTATGGCAATTTTTTGGCCGTGAAAGTGGACTTGCTATACTTTTATTTTCAATTGTTTTTATTATCTGTTGTTATGTCATTATGAAAATAAGCTATGAAAAACAATCAGAACACTTTCTTCCAGTTTTGGAGGAATTGATTGGTGTAAAGTTATCACGAGTGTATGATGTTATAATTTTACTTTATCTATTTACAACTTGTGTCGTGATGCTTGCAGGTGGGGGCGCTACAGTAGATATATTTTCTATCTCTTACAAAATAGGCATTTTAATGTTTGTCGGGTTTTTGGTATTATTATTCGTATGGGATATACAAGGTTTAATATCTTTAAACTCGTTAATTTTACCTCTACTAATTATTTGCTTACTAGGCGCTCTTAGTTATTTTTTATTTCATAATCAACAGCCATGGGTACTAGATTGGCATGCGCAATCCAATTGGCCTTCTGCATTTACATTTACAGCCTTAAATGTGCTCCCATTAGTCGCTGTATTAGCAGCGATTGGTAAGGAAATTAAACACGTTGGGGAAATTTGGATTGCTAGTCTAGGTAGCGGTATTATACTGGGGCTAATCTCTTTCATTTATAATCAATCTTTATTACAGATTGCCGAAAAGATTGTTTTGTATGAGATACCACTCTTTGGTATCATTGAGAATTTTCCTTATCCGATGATAATCGGCATGTCATTTTTGTTATGGTTTGCTATTTTTACTACAGCGGCATCAAGTATGTTTGGATTAGTTACTAGATTTAGAAGAATCATTCCTCTTCCACTATGGATTATGGCATTTATGTTTTCTGTTTTAATGATTCCTTTAACATCATTTGGCTTTTCAAAATTAGTCGCTATATTGTATCCGATATATGGAATTATTAATCTATATTTGCTTGCTGCACTACTTATATACCCAATTGCTAATAGATATAATATAGAATAGGATAATAGGAAGGAAAGGCTGATGCAATGAAAGCAGTTGAAAATTACACATATGATATATGGAACTATATAAGTGATGAAAAACTATGGCTCACTATAGGCCAATCAGTAATGAAGATTTTGTTAATCTTGTTACTTGCTTTTTTAGCAATTCGAATAGGAAAAGTTGTAATTAATCGAGTCTTTTTCTTAAGAAAAAAAGGTCCTTTAAGAATATCCGAGCGTCGTGAAGCTACGCTTGTGAAGTTACTTGAGAATGTATTAACATATGCGACTTACTTTATTACTCTTGTAATGATATTAGAGGCGATGAACATTAAAGTGACCGCGATACTAGCCGGGGCCGGGATTGTAGGTTTAGCAATAGGATTTGGAGCACAAAACCTTGTAAGAGATATCATTACAGGATTCTTTATTATTTTTGAAGATCAGTTTTCAGTAGGTGATTACGTAAGAATTGGTCAATTTGAGGGGTTCGTAGAAGAGATAGGATTGCGAACAACAAAGGTTAAAAGCTTTACAAATGAACTACATATCTTACCGAATGGAAACATTACTGAAGTAACAAATTTTTCAATATATAATTCAATTGCTATTATTGATGTTGGCATTGCTTATGAAGAGGATATACCTCAAGCAGAGAAGGTGTTACAAGAGCTTCTATTAGAGTTACCAAATATGTATGAAGATATGATAAAAGCACCAGAGCTTCTAGGTGTTCAATCGCTCGGTGCTTCTGATGTGGTCTTCCGAATCATTTCTGAAACTGTGCCAATGAAACACTGGAGCGTAGCAAGAAGTATTCGAAGAGAAGTGAAGCTTCGTCTTGACGAACGAGGTATAGAAATTCCATTTCCTCGCCTTGTTATGTACTCACGTCATGAGGGACAAACTGGTAAAACACAAGTTGAGGCATAATGGTCGAAGCTTGTGTATAATACAATCTAGAAAACTAAATTGTTTTTATCATAGAGGAGTGATGGCATGAATGATAAGCAATTTGGCTTAAACGATATTGTTGAAATGAAAAAAGCGCATCCGTGTGGCACGAACAAGTGGAAAATTATTCGCTTAGGAATGGATATACGTATTAAATGTGAGGGATGTGACCATAGTGTTCTCATCCCACGAAAAGAGTTTGCGCGTAAAATGAAAAAGATATTAGTAAAGCATGAGGGACAGGATGAATAATCGCCCTCATGCTTCTTTAATAAAGTCTGCTCTGTTTAAAAATGATTTAGTTGTGGTTCTTTAATAAGGATGGTTGAAGCAGGTTCGGTAACCGGTTCAACAAACTAACGCTTTAAACGGTATTTAAAAAATCCTCAATATTAAAAACGCATATTCATTGAACCACTTTTAATAAAGTCTGATTGCATGTTTGGTTGTAAGGAGAGATGAAAAATTGGTACAAACATACACTACATCGTGTTCACTTAATTGCTGGGATAACTGTGGCTTCACTGCAACAGTCGAAAATAACCAAGTTGTTAAAGTAGATGGAGATAAAAAGCATCCGATAACTCAAGGGAAAATTTGTAGCCGCGGAAGAATGCTTGTAGATAGAACAAATTCAAAAGACCGCATTATGACACCGTTAAAAAAAGTGAATGGAACATTCCAGCCAATTAGCTGGGAACAAGCACTTGATGAAATAGCAACTAAACTTTCAAGTATTAAATCAGAATTTGGTTCAACGGCCGTTCTGCATTCTCACGACTATGCTAACGGAGGCTTATTGAAAAATCTGGACAAGCGCTTTTTTAATAATTATGGTGGTGTAACAGAGATTATTGGTAGTGTATGTTGGGGAGCGGGCATTGAAGCACAAAAATGGGATTTTGGTAACGCTTGGAGTCATGCACCAGCGGATGTTCTTCATAGTAAAAACATAGTAGTATGGGGACGGAATGTTGCTCGCACTAACATGCATTTCTTTCAGTATTTGAATGAAGCAAAGCGTAATGGTAGTAATGTTATTGTTATAGATCCTATTTTCAATCAAACTGCTAAAATAGCAACTAGCTATATATCTATTAAGCCGGGAATGGACGGATTGTTAGCAGTAGGTATAATGAAGGAAATGCTACGCTTGAACATACAAGACAAAGAGTTTATTGAAACATACACATTAGGATATGAAGAAATAGTTTCGGTGCTTAATGAATGGAGTTTAGAAAATATTATAAGCATGACAGAAGTTCCACGTGAAACAATCACGAAACTTGCAGAAGTATTTGCAGACAAACCAACGTCAACTTATTTAGGGTTAGGTATGCAGCGTTACACAAACGGAGGCAATACGATTCGCCTTATTGATGCTTTAGGTGCTGTTAGTGGTAATATTGGAATTGCTGGCGGAGGGGTGAATTATGCTAATCTGCAAGTAGGACAAAGCTTTGATGTTGAAAGATTAGTAGATTCGCATAAAAAACAAGAAGCACGTACTTTTTATATGATGTCACAAGCGGAAGAAATCCTGAAAGCAGCTAAACCTGAAATAAAATTGATATTTGTTACATGTGGAAATCCATTAACACAAGTCCCAAATACAAGTCTTGTACGACAAGCATTTGAAAGTGTGGATTGTTTAGTGGTGGCAGATCAATTTATGACAGACACAGCTAAATTAGCTAATTACGTTCTTCCAACAACGACAGTATTTGAAGAAGAAGACATGTATTATTCATCTATGTATCATCATTATGTCAATTATGGTCCGAAGCTTGTTGACCCACCAGGAAAAGCAAAGTCTGACTTATGGATATGGACAGAGCTTGCAAACCGCTTAGGCTTTGGCGAGGCTTTTTCTTATACACGGGACGATTTTTTTAATATGGCATGGTCAAGGCTTTCTGAGAAAGGTATAACGGTTGAAGATGTCAAAAAGGCTAATCATACAGCTTTGCCGACGGACCAAATCCCTTGGCAAGATAGAGTATTTGAGACACCTAGTGGGAAATTTGAGTTTGTTTCAAAGCTTGCTAATGAAAAAGGCTTAGACGGTAACGCTAATGTTACTTTACCAGCAGAGTCAAAATGGAATAACCATGAGTTAGCTAAAAAGTATCCATTTAATCTTTTAACAATTCATCCAATGCGCTCGAATCACTCGCAGCATTATCCACTTATCCCTGGTTTACAATCGGTTAAGATTGAGGTGTCGCAAAACATTGCCGAGAAAGTGGGATTACAAAATGGTGACCGAGCAAGGGTATTTAATGAAAGAGGCTCGATTTCAGGGGTAGTTAAACTATTAGGGATATCTCATCAAAATGTCATAAATATTGATGAAGGCAATTGGGCTGAATTTGGAGGCAGTGTAAATATGCTAACCTCTCACGGCTTATCAGATAATAAATTAGGTAGTGTAATATATGATTGCCTAGTAAATATTAAAAAACTTTAAGTTGAAAGAGGCTGTCCAAAGCAAAGAGCCAGGCACCCATACTGCAATATGTAGAATAGACGAAATTGTGATCCTCTATCTATCGCAGTAGTGAATGGGAGTCGGACCTTATGGGACAGTCCTTTTTTGTGTAAGTATTTTATGTAGATGTCTAAAGTTAATACGAATGAGATTATATTAGTTACTCATATAACAAATGTGAAACAAATCTTGTGTTTTTAGGACGGACTATCTATAATTGTGAAGGACCAATGAAACGTAACAACTTTAACATAGATGATTATTTTTAAATAAACGGGAGTGAAGATATATGGCTTTAACAGCTGGAATTGTAGGTTTACCGAACGTTGGAAAATCAACATTATTTAATGCTATTACTCAAGCTGGTGCTGAATCAGCAAATTATCCTTTCTGTACAATTGATCCTAACGTTGGAATTGTAGAAGTACCTGATATTCGTTTACAAAAGTTAACTGAGCTTGTTAACCCAAAGAAAACAGTACCGACTACATTTGAGTTCACAGATATTGCAGGTATTGTAAAGGGAGCAAGTAAAGGTGAAGGATTAGGAAACAAATTCTTAGCCCATATTCGTGAAGTTGATGCAATCTGCCAGGTAGTTCGTTGTTTTGAGGATGAAAATATTACCCACGTTTCAGGGAAGGTTGATCCTATAGCTGATATTGAGACAATTAACCTTGAGCTTATTTTAGCTGATATGGAATCAGTAGATAAGCGCTATAGCCGGGTTGAAAAGCTTGCTAAAACAAAAGATAAAGAAGCTGTTGCTGAATTTGAAGTACTGCAATTGTTAAAAGAAGGCTTTGAAAATGAAAAGCCAGCACGAGCAGTTGAGTTAACGGATGAGCAAAGAAAAATAGCTAAAAATTTACATTTGCTAACTATTAAGCCTGTACTGTACGTAGCTAATGTGAGTGAAGAAGAAGTAGCAGATCCTTCAAATAACAAGTATGTACAAGCAGTTAAAGAGTACGCTCAAAACGAAAATGCAGAGGTTATCGTTGTTTGTGCGAAAATTGAAGAAGAAATAGCAGAATTAGAAGGCGAAGAGAAAGAAATGTTCCTAAGTGAGCTAGGCATTGAAGAATCTGGCCTTGACCAGCTAATTCGCGCTGCATATAGTTTGTTAGGTCTTGCCACATATTTTACAGCGGGTGTACAAGAGGTACGTGCATGGACATTCCGCCGTGGTATGAAAGCGCCGCAATGTGCAGGTATTATTCATACTGATTTTGAGCGTGGATTTATTCGTGCAGAAACAGTATCATATGATGACCTAATGGCAGCTAGATCAATGGGGGCTGCTCGTGAAGCGGGGAAGGTTCGTTTAGAAGGAAAAGAATATGAAGTAAAAGACGGCGATGTTATTCATTTCCGTTTCAATGTATAATAAAGTCTCTTTAAAGTGTCAAGCTCCAGTAAGGTGCTTGACACTATTTATGTTCCAGATTAATTTTACGCTAATTTTATTGCTCTTTACTTTCCATTCTCCATATGCTATAATTCTTCATTGTGAGTAATGATGTTATTTATATGATTACTCCTTGCCCTAACGGGCCGTTTAGACCAAAAGGAGGTGACAGTGATGAGAAAATACGAAATTATGTATATCATCCGTCCAAATATCGAGGATGAAGCAAAAAAAGCAGTAGTTGAGCGCTTCAATGGCGTATTAACTAACAATGGTGCAGAGCTTGCAGAAGTTAAAGAGTGGGGTAAGCGCCGTCTTGCTTATGAAATCAATGATTTCCGCGATGGATACTACATGCTTCTTAAAGTTAGCAGTGAAAATGCTGAAGCTGTACAAGAGTTCGATCGTTTAGCAAAAATCAATGAAGACATTATCCGTCATATCGTCGTACGTGAAGGCGAGTAGGACTAATTATAGTTAGGAGTGGTTCTGATGTTGAATCGCGTTGTACTAGTCGGTCGTTTAACTAAAGACCCTGAACTACGTTATACTCCAAGTGGAGTAGCTGTCGCTACGTTTACGTTGGCTGTAAATCGTGCTTTTACGAATCAACAAGGTGAACGAGAAGCAGATTTCATTAATTGTGTAGTGTGGCGTAAGCCAGCAGAGAATGTGGCTAATTTCCTTAAAAAAGGATCTCTTGCTGGGGTAGATGGCCGTATTCAAACTCGTAATTATGACAATCAAAATGGGCAGCGTGTATACGTAACAGAAGTTGTAGCAGAAACTGTACAATTTCTTGAGCCTCGGGGCACTGGTGGCGGTGGCGGCGGTGGCAATTATGATCAACAGCAACAGCGTGGTGGGAATCCATACGGTGGAGGCAATCAAAACCAAGGATATTCTTATCCACCTAATCAGAACCAACCGCAAAGAAATAATAACAACCAAAACCAAGGTGGTCACACACGTCTAGATGATGATCCATTTGCAAATGATGGACAACCAATTGACATCTCAGACGATGACTTACCATTCTAAAACAAGAACGTTAATATAAAAAATTAATAATGGAAGGAGGTAATTTACATGGCAGGAGGACGCAGAGGCGGTCGTAAGCGTCGTAAAGTGTGTTATTTTACTTCTAACGGTATTACACACATCGACTATAAAGATGTAGATCTTCTTAAAAAGTTCATCTCTGAGCGCGGTAAGATTTTACCACGTCGTGTAACAGGAACTAACGCGAAGTATCAACGTATGTTAACTCGTGCAATTAAGCGCAGTCGTACAATGGCATTACTTCCATACGTTACAGGTGAATAATAGTCAAGCAGCACAACATGGTTTTTGACCTTGTTGTGCTTTTTGTTTTTTACCGGCAGTTTGGTCTTAAGCGCATCCCCTCCGGAGGGAGTCCCTTCACGCGGGGTACGTTTTAAGCTGGTCGAGGCTTAGCAAGGCGCTTGCGCTTTTTTTTAGCGTGGAATACGTGCTACTTTTTCTTTAAAATGTTAATCTGTGTACAATGATGATACAATTGGGACAATATAAAGAGAGTGCATAATAGTAATTCGTCTTTTTATTGTCATTTATATATACAAGTGTAATTAGTGACGAACATGTAACAATCAATGACTGTAACTAAATACAATCTTATGTATAATAGATATTGTATAAATGGCCCACTATCCGTTTATTTGCAGTTATGTGAGTTGTATTTCTTATTTAAAGACATATGGCACTAACTTAACTGCTCGATTGGTTCAACTCACTACCAGTCGTTGTTTTAATAAGCTGCGAGCTGATAGAAAGTTTTACTTTATAGGAGCTGACGCAAATGCCTTCTTTTTTTGAGAAGCCCATGTTTCGCTATTCAATGTATGGTTTTATAGCATTGATAATATTGTTAATTGGGCTTTTGACGTATTTTCAATGGGTGATTGGTATTCTCACCTTTTTGATGTTTGCGGCCATTGTAATTGTTTTAATAAAAGCACAAATACAAGTTAAACAAGAAATGGAAGCGTACATATCAACTTTATCCTATCGAATTAAGAAGGTAGGTGAAGAGGCATTAATGGAAATGCCAATTGGTATTATGTTATTTAATGATGACTACATTGTTGAATGGTCTAATCCATATATGACTTCCTGTTTTGAAGAAGATTCCTTGGTAGGTAAGTCTTTATACGATTTAGCAGATTCATTAATTCCGATCATTAAGCAAGAGGTTGAGACAGAGGTCATCAACTTGCAAGAACGTAAATTAAAAGTAGTTTTAAAACGAGAAGAACGCCTATTGTATTTCTTTGATGTAACAGAGCAAACGGAAATTGAAAAGCTATATGAGGATGAACGAACGGTTTTAGGGGTTATCTTTTTAGACAATTATGATGAAATAACACAAGGAATGGATGACCAGACAAAAAGCAACATTAACAGTCAAGTAACAGCCATTTTAAATAAATGGTCAAAAGATAATGGTGTATTTATCAAGAGAACATCGTCTGAACGCTTTATTGCTATTTTAAATGAAAATATTTTAAAGCATCTAGAGAAGAATAAGTTCTCCGTCCTTGATGAGGTTCGCGAACGCACTTCGAAGCATACTATTCCACTCACACTTAGTATTGGGATTGGATCAGGCGCTGCCAGTCTACCTGAGCTTGGTGCGCTCGCACAGTCGAGCTTAGATTTGGCTTTAGGTCGAGGTGGCGATCAAGTGGCAATTAAGCAACAAAATGGGAAAGTTAAGTTTTTTGGTGGAAAAAGTAACCCAATGGAAAAACGGACAAGGGTCCGTGCCCGCGTTATTTCACATGCATTGAAGGAGCTTGTAACAGAAAGTGATCGTGTGTTTATAATGGGACATAAAAGTCCGGATATGGACGCTGTAGGTGCCGCTATTGGGATATTAAAGGTAACCGAGATAAATGGGAAGGATGGTTACATCGTACTTGATCCTTCGGATATTGATACAGGTGTAAAGCGACTACTTGACGAAGTTGAAAAACAAACCGATTTATGGTCAAGATTTGTGACACCTGAGCAAGCGATGGAGCTTGCTACTGATGAGTCATTACTTGTTGTAGTAGACACACATAAACCATCTCTTGTTATAGAAGAGCGCCTTTTGAAAATGGAGAGGGTGGTTGTTATTGACCATCACCGCCGGGGAGAAGAATTTATTAATGACCCTATTCTTGTATATATGGAGCCTTATGCCTCATCAACAAGTGAGTTAGTCACAGAGCTCCTTGAATATCAACCGAAGCATACAAAGATTGATATGCTTGAATCAACAGCTTTATTAGCTGGTATTATAGTGGATACTAAAAGCTTTACTTTACGAACAGGAGCTAGAACGTTTGATGCTGCCTCATATTTACGTTCACAAGGTGCAGATACTGTATTAGTACAAAGGCTCTTAAAAGAGGATTTAGATACATTTGTTATGCGGGCGAAATTAGTTGAAACCGCACAAATGTATAGAGATGGAATGACTATTGCAAAATCTGGTGAGCATGAAGCGTTTAACCAAGTATTGATTGCACAAGCAGCGGATACGCTATTATCACTAAATGGTGTAACAGCATCTTTCGTTATTTCAAAGCGACAAGATGGTGTCATTGCCATTAGTGCACGATCATTGGGATCAACAAACGTACAGATTATCATGGAAATGCTTGGTGGTGGTGGACATTTGACGAATGCTGCTACTCAGTTATATGATACTACAATAGAAGAGGCTGAACATGCACTGCATGAAGCTATTGATGAATATTTAGAAGGAGGGAAACCATCATGAAGGTAATTTTTTTAAAAGATGTAAAAGGAAAAGGTAAAAAAGGTGAAATGAAAAATGTTGCTGATGGATACGCGCAAAACTTTTTATTTAAAAATGGTCTAGCAGTAGAAGCATCATCAGCCAATATCAGCTCTTTACAGGCACAAAAGCGACAAGAGGAAAAGAAAGCTGCTGAAGAATTAGCTGAGGCAAATAAACTAAAAGAACAATTAGAAAAGCTTACTGTTGAGTTCTCACAAAAATCAGGTGAGGGTGGTCGTTTATTCGGATCTATTACGAGTAAGCAAATAGCTGAAGAGCTACTAAAAAACCACAATATAAAGATTGATAAGCGTAAAATCGAGTTAGCTGATGCTATTCGTTCGCTTGGATATACAAATGTCCCTGTTAAGCTTCATCATGAAGTGTCAGCAACTTTAAAAGTTCATGTCAAAGAACAGTAATTTCCATTGAAACAATACATAAGTCTAGTACAATATAATATAGGTAAAGAAAAATGTGATGAGGTTTTCATCACATTTTTTTAAACATGTAAAAGTTAATTCGGCTCCACCGACATACAAATTAACGTTGTGGAATTAGCTACTCAAGACATTATAAAGTTATAAAACTAGATTTTTACTTGAATACAAGCATTAACGATTCGAGGGAATTTTTTCTTGATTACTTCGGTTCAGCCGTTGACTTCATCAGCAGGCTCTCCGGTAGTTAGGATGACATAGTATTTATAATAGCATGTTAGTGCTTTATTGCCGCCTCCGCAGGATGCGAGGGGTTGAGTGATGAATGGCAGGACGTAACCGAATTTAGTCATATAAGTGGCGCTTATGCCTTTAATTTTTGCTTTTAAAGTTCGAAGTAGGGGGAAAATAGCAGTATGAATGAATTGTTAACAGATCGTATACCGCCCCACAGTGTTGAAGCAGAGCAAGCTGTGCTAGGGGCCATTTTTCTTCAGCCATCCTCTCTTTCTTCGGCTGCGGAGCTTTTAGAACCAGATGACTTCTATCGCGCATCACATCAGAAAATATATGAAGCAATGCTCACGTTATCAGAAAAAGGTGAGCCTGTTGACTTAATTACTGTGACACAGGAGCTTGCTGATCTGAAGTTACTTGAAGAAGTAGGCGGGGTATCTTATTTAAGTGAACTTGCAGATTCTGTTCCAACAGCTGCGAATATACAATATTACTCTAGCATTGTTGAAGAAAAGTCCATTTTACGTCGACTAATTCGTACAGCTAATAATATTGTTAGTGATGGATACACACGTGAAGAAGATGTACAAGGTCTTTTAAGTGATGCGGAAAAAAAGATTCTTGAAGTATCACAGCGTAAAAATAGTGGGGCCTTTAAAAATATTAAAGATGTTTTAGTAGAAACATATGACAATATAGAAGCTTTACAAAACCGTAAAGGCGATGTGACAGGTATTGCTACTGGTTTCAGAGATTTAGATCGAATGACGGCAGGATTTCAGCGAAATGATTTAATCATTGTTGCCGCTCGTCCATCAGTAGGTAAAACAGCTTTTTCACTGAACATTGCACAAAATGTTGCAACAAAAACAGGTGAAAATGTGGCGATTTTTAGTTTAGAGATGGGTGCCGAACAGCTTGTTATGCGTATGCTTTGTGCCGAAGGAAATATTAATGCACAAAACTTACGAACAGGAGCCTTAACGCCTGATGACTGGCGTAAGCTAACGATGGCAATGGGAAATCTATCGAATGCAGGGATTTATATTGATGACACGCCAGGTGTCCGTGTGAACGAGATTCGTTCAAAGTGTCGTCGTCTTAAACAAGAAGCGGGTTTAGGGATGATCTTAATAGACTATCTCCAGTTAATTCAAGGAAGTGGACGATCATCGAAGGAGAATCGACAACAAGAGGTTTCAGAGATATCTCGTCAGTTAAAATCACTTGCTCGTGAATTACAAGTGCCAGTAATCGCGTTATCACAGCTATCTCGTGGTGTGGAACAACGTCAAGACAAGCGTCCGATGATGAGTGATATTCGTGAATCAGGAAGTATTGAGCAGGATGCCGATATTGTTGCCTTCTTATATCGTGATGACTATTATGACAAAGAGTCAGAGAATAAGAACATCATAGAAATTATTATTGCTAAGCAACGTAACGGTCCAGTTGGTACTGTGGAGCTGGCATTCGTGAAAGAATATAATAAGTTTGTTAATTTAGAACGGCGTCTTGACGAAGGGGCCTAAAACCGTGTAAAAAGTGTTTACACGGTTTTTTTTATATCTACATATTGAGATAATACGAACAAAACATAATAATATAAATATAATTGTTCGTGTTTCATTGACTTTACTACAGTGGATTGATACACTGATAAGCGGAGAATTATTAATATTAGCACGGAGGTGCTGTAAATGGCAGGAGTAGTAGTTGTAGGTACACAGTGGGGAGACGAAGGGAAAGGTAAAATAACCGACTTCTTATCTGAAAATGCGGAAGTAGTTGCGCGCTACCAAGGTGGAAATAACGCAGGTCACACAATTAAGTTTAATGGTGAAACATACAAGCTTCATTTAATTCCTTCAGGTATATTTTATGATGATAAACAATGTGTAATCGGGAATGGTATGGTTGTTGATCCAAAGGCACTAGTACAGGAATTAGCATACTTACATGGCAAAGGTGTATCAACCGATAACTTACGAATTAGTAATCGTGCACATGTCATTTTACCGTATCATTTACTGCTTGATGAAGTCGAAGAACTACGTAAGGGCGATAACAAGATTGGGACAACAAAAAAAGGGATAGGCCCAGCTTATATGGATAAAGCAGCGCGCGTAGGTATTCGTATCGCTGATTTGTTAGAATATGATACATTTAAGGAAAAGCTACAAAGAAATTTAGATGAGAAAAATCGTCTGTTTGAAAAAGTATATGAAGTGCAGGGCTTTGACGTTGAGAGTATTTTGGATGAGTATTATGAATATGGGCAACAATTTGCCAACTATGTGTGTGATACATCTGTTGTGTTAAATGATGCTCTTGATGAAGGCCGTCGTGTATTATTTGAAGGGGCACAAGGTGTTATGCTTGATATTGACCAAGGTACATACCCTTTTGTTACTTCATCAAATCCAGTTGCTGGTGGTGTTACAATTGGCTCTGGAGTAGGCCCAACGAAAATCAAACACGTAGTGGGTGTATGTAAGGCATATACAAGTCGCGTAGGAGATGGTCCATTCCCAACAGAGCTTCATGATGAAATTGGTGTGCAAATTCGTGAAGTAGGACGCGAGTATGGTACAACAACAGGTCGTCCACGTCGCGTTGGTTGGTTCGATAGTGTTGTTGTTCGACACGCTCGCCGTGTTAGTGGGATTACTGATTTAGCGCTTAACTCAATTGATGTTTTATCAGGAATTGAAAAAATAAAAATTTGTGTAGCTTACAACTATAAAGGACAGCTTATACACGAATATCCTGCAAGCCTAAAAATATTGGCCGAGTGTGAACCAGTATACGAGGAGCTACCTGGCTGGAGTGAAGATATTACAGGGATTCGTCAATTATCGGACCTGCCTGAAAATGCACGTCACTATGTAGAACGCGTTAGTCAACTGACAGGTATTCCTTTATCAATATTCTCAGTTGGTCCAGACAGAAAGCAAACAAATGTTGTAAGAAGTGTATATGCTTAAGCTTAAGTAAAACAAATTAGAAACCGTCCAAAAGGGCAGTTTCTAATTTTTGTTTTCAGCAAAAATATAGGTGCTTAAACGTATTTTCCTGTCTAGTTCTAGCAACTAAACAAGCCTTCGAGGTATTGTTAATTGTTTCATTGGAACACTTTCTTTAGTTATTTAAATACAAATTATGGTATTATATGGTGGTATCTTACATAACATTTCCTTTGTAACATAATACGCTAAAATATGTCAGTAATAATACATTTATGTTACATATAACGCTAAACTATTCTCTTTTTTCTATAAGCCTGTTAAATTATGAATGGGTATAATTCCTTACTTACATAGATATGGGGAAAATTTAGTTTGCATATACGTTGTGTATGTAGGAGGAAATCTAGTGAAATCACTTAATACTATACAAAAAAAGATTACTAATTTCATAAAACCAATCGTTCCAGAAGACTATGTAAAGCTACATAAAGATCTATTACGTAAGGCTATTGTCACAACTACGGCAGTTGTGTCTCTTACTGTAGCATATCATACGGTTTCTGCTGAAAATCCAACTTCTCGTGATATGGCAACTATATATCACGTTTATGTTAATGATAATTACGTAGGGACTGTAAATAACAAAGAAGTAGTAGAAGCAACGATTCAAAAGAAAATAAACTCTAAGCAAGGACAATATGCTGAGGAGTATGAGTGGACAATTGGAAATGATATAGAATATGTCGAGGAAACTGCATTCAGACCTTCCTTCAATAACGAACAAACAATTAAGAACGTTCAATCCTCTATTCAAGTACTAGTTGAGACAGCAGCAATCGTTGTTAACAATGAACCAGTAGCATACTTAGAGGACCTAACTCTAGCACAAGAAGCTATTAAACAATTAAAATTAAAATATATTGATGAACAAACGCTCAGTCAGGTTGAAAAATCATCGGCTACTACCGAAGCATTACCGCCTTTACAAGAAGGTGAGTCAAGAATTATTGATGTTGAGCTTTCAAAAGATGTAGCAATTGAAACTGTTAAAGCAAAGCCAACTGATATTTTAACAGTAGACCAAGTTGTAGCCTTATTACAGAAGGGCACGTTAGAAGAAAAGAAGTATGAAGTACAAGAAGGCGACGTTTTAGGTCTTATAGCGAATGAGCATAACTTAACTTTAAAGCAAATACTTTCTTTAAACCCGGATATTCAAGAAGATACAGTTTTACAAATAGGGCAACCTTTAAACGTTACTGTATATGAGCCGTATGTAGAAGTCGTTGTGAAAAAAGAAGTATATGAGCGAGTTTCTATTCCATATCAACGTGAAGTAAAACAGGATGACACTATTTATAAAGGTGACATTAAAGTACAACAAGATGGTAAAGAAGGAGAAAAGCTCGTAAATAAGATTATCTCTATACAAAATGGCCAACCTGCTGCAGAGGAAGTTATTCAAGAAGAAATATTACAAGCACCAGTGAATGAAATTGTACTAAAAGGTACGAAAGTAATTCCATCGCGTGGTACAGGAAACTTTTTATGGCCAACATACGGTGGATACATATCAAGTAAACAAGGCTATCGCTGGGGTAAATTCCATAAAGGTATTGATATCGCACAGCCTTACGATAGAACGATCCGCTCATCTGATAATGGTATCGTTGAATTTGCTGGCTGGGATGGCGGATATGGGAAAAAAGTAGTTGTAAATCATAGAAATGGCTATAAAACTATATATGCACATTTATCAAACATTAATGTTAGTGTTGGTGACACTGTTGAACGTGGCCGCAAACTAGGGATTATGGGCTCAACAGGAAATTCGACAGGTATCCACCTTCACTTCGAAATATACAAAAATGGTAGATTACAAAATCCACTGGATTATGTACGTTAATAGGTTGGCTCTTATGAGTCAACTTTTTTTGTATATAATATTTACTTACCCAGGACTGAGAAACATAAACATCCTATTATGATGTATTATTTGGTATCGTTTTTTGGATGAATATAGACAATTAACATGATAAAGTAGTATAGAGAACGTTTAACTATATTACCTAGCTCATATATACTGAAATTACGCTAAAACTACGAATGATATACAAAATGAATTAACATCAAGATAATCACTTCTAGTTAGGAAAGAATCGCATATTTAAACTGAGGGTAAAGTTACTTTCCAAAAGGAATGAGGAGATTAGACTATGGATAAGAGAAAAATACTAGTAGTTGACGATGAAAAACCAATTGCAGATATTTTACAATTCAACTTACAAAAGGAAGGCTATGCCGTTGTATGTGCTTATGATGGTGAAGAAGCATTAAAAAAAGTAGATGAGATAGAACCAGATTTAATTTTGTTGGATATTATGCTACCACTAAAAGATGGTATGGAGGTTTGTCGCGAGATACGAAAAACGCTTGATACGCCTATTATTATGCTAACAGCGAAGGATTCAGAAATTGATAAAGTATTAGGCCTAGAGCTTGGGGCAGATGATTATGTGACAAAGCCTTTTAGTACGCGAGAGCTTTTAGCGCGAGTAAAAGCGAATCTACGTAGGTCGCATACAACGAGTCCACAGGAAAAAAATGAAACGGAAACAAACGAGATTCAAATCGGTGCATTAGTGATTCATCCGGATGCCTATATTGTATCTAAGCGCGGAGAATATATTGAACTGACTCATCGTGAGTTTGAACTACTTCATTATTTAGCTAAGCATATTGGACAAGTGATGACAAGAGAGCATTTATTACAAACAGTTTGGGGCTATGACTATTATGGAGATGTACGCACAGTGGATGTAACAGTACGTCGTCTACGAGAGAAAATTGAAGATAACCCTAGTCACCCTAACTGGATCGTAACGAGACGAGGCGTGGGCTATTACTTAAGGCATGCAGAACAGGAGTCGTAATACATGAAAAAAGTTGGGTTTTTCCGCTCGATTCATCTGAAATTCGTACTCATTTATGTGCTGCTAATTTTACTTGCTATGCAAATTATTGGCGCTTATTTTGTGCGGCAGCTGGAAGCACAGCTTGTAAGTAATTTTTCTACTTCACTAGAAGAACACGCCAGTCTTTTATCATATAATCTCGAGCGGGAACTGAGTAAAGAACGGAACGAAGAATCAGCTACATTGGAAGAGGATATAGGCCGTATTCTTCACAACTATGTGACCGACCTATATCAAGTTCATGTGATTGATAGTAAAAGTAAAGTATTAGGGGTATCAAATCCATATAGTGACATAGTAGGAAAAAGAACAACGAATGTACTCGTAAAACGAGCGCTTGTTGTAGGTGCATCTGAGAAGATGTTTGTCGATCCGACTACAGGTCATCGAATGAGAGCTTTAGCAACACCCATTCGATCTCAAGCAACAAATGAAGTACTCGGTGTCGTATATATACTTGCATCAATGGAGGATGTGTATGCCCAGATGCGTCAAATAAATAATATATTTGCATCTGGTACTGTTATAGCCATGGGAATTACTGCCTTGCTAGGTATTTTCTTAGCCCAAACAATCACGCGTCCCATTTCAGACATGCGAAAGCAAGCATTAGCTATGGCTAGAGGGGACTTTTCTCGTAAAGTTCATATATATGGCTTCGACGAAATAGGTCAGTTAGCTATGACATTCAATAACTTGACTAAAAAATTAAAGGAAGCACAGGCCACGACCGAAGGTGAACGCCGAAAGCTAATGAGTGTCCTTACTCATATGACTGATGGTGTTTTGGCTACTGATCGCAAAGGTCGTGTTATGCTCATTAATGAACCCGCATTAAAAATGCTAGGTGTTTCACGTGAAACAGTCATGGGTGAGCCTTTAATAGATGTATTAAAATTAGCGAATCAATACTCCTTTGAGAGTCTAGCAGATGAGCATGAGTCGTTAATTTTAGATTTTAGTAAGAAAAATTTCCCACTTATACTAAGGGCGAATTTTTCGATTATCCAAAAAGAGTCTGGTCTTGTGAACGGAATTATTACCGTGCTACATGATATAACGGAACAAGAGAAAATTGACGCAGAGCGTCGTGAATTTGTTCAAAATGTGTCGCATGAGCTTCGCACCCCTTTAACGACAATGAGAAGCTACTTAGATGCGCTTGTAGATGGCGCCTGGCAAGATGAATCTATCGCACCTAATTTCTTAAGTGTGACTCAAAATGAGACGGAGCGTATGATTCGTCTTGTAAATGATTTACTACAGCTCTCTAAAATGGACAGCAAAGATTATCGATTAACAAAAGACTGGATTGACTTTACAAATTTTTATAACCATATTATTGATAGATTTGAAATGACTAAAGCAAGTAATGTAGAGATTATTCGACAAATTCCAGATCAAACAGTGTTTGTCGAAATGGATGAGGATAAAATAATTCAAGTGCTAGATAACATCATCTCAAATGCAATCAAGTATTCACCTGAAGGTGGCGATATTACTTGTCGCCTGCAAATCTTTGAATATGATGTACAAGTGAGTGTATTTGATCAAGGTGTCGGCATACCAGAAGAAAATCTCCCCCATATCTTTGATCGTTTTTATCGCGTAGATAAGGCAAGGTCACGTAAGCTTGGTGGAACAGGCTTAGGATTAGCTATTGCCAGGGAAATGGTTTTGGCACATAACGGTGCAATTTGGGCAGAAAGTGAAGAAGGACAAGGAACGGCTATTCATTTTACATTGCCATTAACGCCTGTGGAGGAGGGGGAATGGTCAGATGTATGAACGTATTAAATCTATTCTCCTAACTGTATTAATTGGCTTAAGTATTACGTTGACATGGATGCTCTGGACATATCGTCCTGCATACGATTATTTAGAAACAACGAAATACATCCTTGAGCAAACGGTAAGTAATCGAAAAGCAGATATCGCAACTATCGTAAAGCCGGAAAGGATCTTATTTCATAAAGGCGATCGGCATTATGGCTCATCCACCTTCGGGGAAGTATACTCCATATTTCAGGATATGAAGAAGTGGAAAATGGAGCAATTTGATCAAGTGCTAGATACTCTTGATTATGAGGGGTTCCAAGATTTCATTGCTGATAATGCCGATGTTGAAATAGATTTTCCTACAACTATACCTATAGATGCTGCTCACAGTATGTTTCAAGTAGCAGCAAGAAATGATAATGCATCTTTTAGTTTTGATAAAATCATTTTAGATGTAACTTCTAATAGACGAGGTGTTTATTTCATTTCAACATATAACAATACCATTTTCCGTGCAGAGGTTGAGAGAGTCTATCTAGATGCTTTTCGTGACAGGTACTATCAAAATGCTACTAACTATCAATCGTACGAGCTTTTTAAATTAACTGATTCAAGATCCATTTATGTGTTAAATGAAGAAATAGAAATGCAACGTCAGCAATATTATATCGAAACCATCGAGCCTGAAGTATTTAAAGATGCTCTATTTCCGGATCCAACTTATGTAAAGCGAGATATCTTTACATTTGGGGAGAAATACACTGATGGGACAAGCTTAATGGATGTTAATCACTATGATCAATTGTTATTGTTTGTTAATACATCTTCAACAAATAACGCGAACAAGCGAACAACACAATTACTTGAGAAAAGTATTTCATTTTTAAATGATCATGGTGGATGGACAGACTATTATTTATTGTCTGAGTTAGATATATATCAAGAAAAAGTACAATTCCGTCTTACAATAGGTGGATATCCAGTATTTAATCAAAACGGGCTAGCCGAAATACAGCAAATTTGGCTAGATAATGAAATTTTTCAATATCAACGTCCATATTTCAACTTTGGTATCCCATTAAACCGTGATGTGATCCCTGTGTCCATGCCATCCGGTCTAAGCGTGCTAGAAAAGTTAAAAAGTAAGAAAGATTTTAATATGACAATGTTAGAAGATATTACGCTAGGATATGAGCTAATAAAGGATCCTCTACTTCAAAAAGTGGTGCAGCTTGAACCGCGTTGGTATGCTAAATATGCTGGTAAGTGGCAGCCTATCGTATTTAATGAAGTTATGAATGTAGGAGGGGATCAATAGTGGATTGGTATCGCATTAAAACCATCTTCATCATAACTTTTTTAGTATTAAATATTTTTTTAGGGTATCAACTGTATCAAAAGAGAAATAGTAGTCAGCTTGATATAATGACGGAGGCAACACTTGAAGAGCAGCTAGCAACAGATGAAATCACCTATATTGATCTACCAAAAGATAATTTAAAAGGAAAATATATTAGTGCTAAGAGTAAAGCTTTCTCACAACAAGATCTTGAAAAGCTAGATCAGCATATTGTTGCATTACCAGAACCGACACGATTACAGGTGCGCTTCGCTCAACCAATTCCTATTCCCGAATCGAATGCGGTATTCTTCTTCAACCAGTTTGTGAAGGAACAGGTGATTAATGGAACATCCTATCAACTTTGGAACTTTAATTTAGAAACTAGAGCGGTTACGTATATACAAGTGTATAATACTAAGCCCATCTATCATAATGTCGGTGGTGCTTTAACGTTATTCATTGATGCTGAGAATCGTATTATAGGCTATGAACAAACGCTACTCGAAAGCATTACAGAGTTCGAAGAGGAAAAAGAAATATTACCAGCGATAAAAGCGATAGAAATATTGTATGATAAGAATCTATTAAAGCCAGGGAGTCGAGTCACGAGAGCTGAGATAGGATATTATACTCTAGTACAGTTAACAGCTTCACAAGTATTAACACCAACATGGCATATAGTAATCAATGATAAATCTCATTATTATATCAATGCTTTTGAAGGCCAAATTATCAACGATGATACATCAATATTGGAGTGAGAGAAACATGGGGATGCAATTTAGTGTGCTTGCAAGTGGTAGTACAGGAAATGCTTGTTATGTCGAGGTTGGCAATACCGCATTACTTGTTGATGCTGGTTTAAGTGGCAAACAGCTTGAGGCACAATGTCACAAAATTGGCCGAGACCTAAAGAAAGTGGCAGGTATTTTGGTGACACATGAGCATAGTGATCATATAAAAGGATTAGGTGTGATTTCCCGAAAATATCAACTGCCTATTTATGCGAATGCAAAAACATGGCAGGCTATGAATGGACATATTGGCGATATATCATCTGAGCAACGGTTTACGTTTGAAATAGGTGAACAAAAGGCGTTTGGTGACATTGAAGTGGAGTCATTTGGGGTGTCGCATGATGCAGTCGAGCCAATGTTTTATGTGTTTCATCATGGTGGGAAAAAGCTTGCACTAATTACTGATACAGGCTATGTAAGTGATCGCATGAAAGGCATCATTCGTGGAGCAGATGCATTTGTATTCGAGAGTAATCATGATGTTAGTATGCTTCAAATGGGCCGTTATCCATGGAGTGTTAAGCGCCGTATATTAAGTGATGTCGGACATGTGTCAAATGAAGATGCAGCTCTAGCTATGACAGATGTTATTACTGATAATACGAAACGCATCTATTTAGCACATTTAAGTAAGGATAATAATTTAAAAGAATTAGCGCACATGTCTGTGTCACAAGTACTTGCTTCAAAAGGATTCATTGCAGGAGAAGGCTTCAATTTACATGATACAGATCCAGCCGAACCAACAAAGCTTGTAGCAGTATAACAGTGATAAAAGACTTACATTTGGTCATTAGGTGTTTTGTAGCCTGATCAAAATGTAGGTCTTTTTATGTTTATGAATTAGTAGGTTATCAGGCCATTTAGAGTATGTTTTAGTAAGAGATAGATGCATATATAACTCCATTTCCTTTGTTTTATAGCCACTCGTTTTGGGTATGATAACCATTGTGAGAAAGTGTAAAAAATTGTGTGAGATTGTGTAAATAAATAGCATTTATAAAAATAATTATTATAATTGTTATTAATAGGCCATTAAAACTACTATAAGGATGGGGATTTAAGATGGGATATTATGACCAAGATTATGAACATTTACGCCGTCCACGAAAAGGGAACAAGGCAAGCTGGTTTATTACAGCACTAGTTGGCGCTGTACTAGGAGCAATGTTTATTATATTTTCTATACCGACATTATCTAAATTTGGTGTATTGCCGTATGATGTAGTTCCAGCTGGACAAGGACAGCTCATAGAGCAAAATGATATTATCCCGAATGAAGGTGGAACAGTTCAACAAGTATCCGTGAATGTTGTTTCGCAAGTGACACAGGCAGTTGATAAAGTGTCAAATGCAGTCGTAGGAGTTGTAAACTTACAACAAGCAAGAGGATTTTGGGATACAGAAGTAATGGAGCAAGAAGCAGGAACTGGTTCGGGCGTCATTTATAAAAAAGAAAATGGTAGAGCATTTATCGTTACAAACCATCATGTTATTGAAGACGCTACAAATATAGAAGTAAGCTTAGCAGATGGCACAAGAGTACCGGCTACGATTCTCGGTAGCGATATTTGGACCGACTTAGCTGTATTAGAAATTGATGCAGAACATGTAGATACGGTAGCAGAGTTTGGAAATTCAGATACATTGAGAGCGGGAGAGCCAGTTATTGCGATTGGTAACCCACTTGGTTTGCAATTTTCAGGTTCTGTCACACAAGGTATTATTTCAGGTACAAACCGCACAATACCAATCGACTTAGACCAAGATGGTAGCCCAGATTGGCATGCTGAAGTATTACAAACGGATGCTGCTATAAACCCAGGTAACAGTGGAGGCGCGCTCGTTAACATTGCAGGCGAATTAATCGGCATTAACTCGATGAAGATTGCACAATCGGCCGTTGAAGGAATCGGGTTAGCAATCCCAATAAATTATGCTATCCCAATCATTAATGACTTAGAGCAATTTAATGAAGTACGTCGCCCATATATGGGAGTAAGCCTAGTTTCATTAAATGAAATCCCGGCATATCATATAGAAAATACATTCTTCTTACCAAAAGAAGTGACAGAGGGAGTAGCCATTCGTGAAGTGGTACCACTCTCTCCAGCTGATCGAGCAGGTTTAAAAATGTATGATGTTATTGTAGAAATGGACGGAGAACCGATCGGAGATGTGATTGAGTTACGAAAACACCTATACAATAAGAAAAGTATTGGCGATTCTATGGAAGTAACCGTATATCGTGATGGACAAAAAGTAACCGTGACAATGCAACTACAAAGGGAAGCATTTTAAAACGTAGAAGTGAGGGCTGGCTTGTGAGATACTGCTGAAGTATTTTGTGAGTACAGCTCTCTTTTTATTGTGGATAAGTAAGTTTAGTGTTACTAAGTGAGCGGGTAGGTTGCGATTTGTGGATAACCGTAAAAGAAAGTTATGAGTTGCTCTGTTGTGGATATTCTGTTGAAAGCAACGGAAGACTTTGCTAA
Organism: Bacillus sp. HMF5848; assembly: GCF_003944835.1. GTDB lineage: Bacteria > Bacillota > Bacilli > Bacillales > HMF5848 > HMF5848. The sequence continues at coordinate 4,483,182 of NZ_RWIV01000001.1, read as the reverse complement.
TGTATGATGGAGTATGTAATTTTGTTAGAAAAGCAAATGAGATTTGCAGAGTTTTGGCTGGTTTGGGAAAAATATAATTAATAAGGGAACAGTATTTATAATGATAAGGGAGAGTGAGTCGGAATGATATATTGCTGTAATGACCATGTTGAAGTAGCGATGGATACAATCGTCGATACATATGAAGTAGCACCAGAAATTAATAAAGTAGAGCAAGAAAATGCCCTGTTGATAACTTGTGAATTCTGTAAAAATAGTGCCATATATGTGGTGGCGAACCCACATTCTGATACAATATGTGGATAGTGATGTGGATATGTGGATAACTATTGTGGATATAATGTTTGTTTCTTGTTTGTAAACTGTGTGTAAAGTGGTGGTTAAGGTGAATATCTCAATTTTCACAATTGGTAAACTAAAAGAAAAGTATTTAAAACAAGGCATAGAAGAATACGTCAAAAGGTTAGGCGCGTATGCCAAAATAGATATTATTGAGCTAGCGGATGAAAAAGCGCCTGAGAACTTAAGCGATATTGAAATGGAGCAGGTGAAAGATAAAGAGGGAGAGCGGCTACTAGCTAAAATGCCCGATGATATGCATGTCATTGCATTGGCTATCAACGGCAAAATGAAATCAAGCGAACAACTAGCAGACGACCTAGATAAGCTAGCTACATATGGAAAAAGTAAAATTGGCTTCGTCATTGGTGGATCTTTGGGCTTGAGCGATGCTGTATTGAAGCGTGCGGATGACCAACTGTCATTTTCGAAGATGACATTTCCACACCAATTGATGCGGTTGATTCTAGTTGAGCAGGTGTACAGGGCGTTTAGGATTAATCGGGGTGAACCGTATCACAAATAGTGGTAAAGCAGCGAGTTAAAGTTGTGCTTGATAAAGAATGGTTGAACAAACTAAATATTTGACTTACAAGTAGTTTATAACTATTTAATGAGAACTTTTATGTCTATAAAAAACCAACCTCTAGAATAACTAGAGGTTGGTCTAAAATAATAATTATCGGATTGCTATATTTGACTTGAAATTTCTTTTCTATTTGGAGCAAGTGGTGGTTGTTCTAACCACCTATTCTTTTCCATTAAATCAAACCATTTCTTTGTAATCAATAGATTTTTTAGAATTGTTCCCTCATAAGCAGTAACAAGATCTGTTCGCATTGCTGATGCCAGACCTGCGCCATGATAATTTTGTGCTGCTTGAAATAAGAATCCAATATGATACAGCATCAATTTATCTGAAAAAGGAGAGTCTGTTGAGTTTGTTACTTCTGTTTCCCAAGATTTAGGAACGGGTAAATTATCTGCTTGCATGATTTTTGAAAATGCTTTTATTTGCCTATCGGCTGTTTTCTCAGAATCGGATAAAAATTTTCTTACTTCTGAAGTTTGAGCAACTTGACTAAAGGCAATAGAAAGCGTCTTTGCCATAATACTTTTTTTAAGGTTAAATGAGATACTAATTATTTCTGTTGCAGCTAATTTTCTACCTTTTCCAAAAAATCCATCTGTGAAGTCTTTACTTGAAATAAATTCAGGACTTTCGGTAGGATAGAATAAAGGGTCTCTTTGAAAATTACCTTTTTCCAACAAGAGCTCAATCGTTTGGTGATACATCCTTTTTGCATCATTATCACATGAATCGTAAAAAGACCTTAAGTCTTTTCTTACGGATACGCCTAACGAAGTGCTGTGACCTAGCAAACCATGTAGTGTCATGATGTGTAAGTAATTCAGACAAAATATATCCGTGAATAATCTTTGTTTACCTTTAAAGAGGTCAGTTTCAGAGAATCCAATTGGAACTGGAAAGTCCTCGTCCTTCAAAAATGAACTAATTTGTTCTTTTTGTTTTTTGAATGTTTCTATAGCATCTGCAAAAATGGCTTTAATTTGCTCATCCTCAATGATAGAAAACATATATGTATTTACTACATCAGTCATCGTACCATTTACAAACTCTCCCCATAGTGAGCCTATTTCAGAAGATGTAAGTTTTAAATGATCTTTATCCAACGCATTCACCTCAATAATCGAAATGTATAATTTACCGTATATATCAATTGCTTCTTTTTAATGTGAAGATAAAACCTGTCTGTTTGATTAGTTAGATATAATAGATAGTATATCCAAACATAAAAACTCAATGTATTATGCTATTTGAGAAAAGTAGTTAATGTTTACTCAATTAGAGAATTAATCAATCTCCCTACATGAATTTACTAACACCGAGCATAATAAGATATAAGACCTAATTTGTATTATCAAAATATTGTTTGTACAGGTGTGTTCATAATGAATAACTATTCTAATAACAATACCGCTAAACGCTATAAAGCTCATGTAAGTATTCTAGGAACAACTCAAATACATTTAAGGAATTCCTATATTATTGCTTGGTGGTCTGCAGCGTTTCCGGGATTTGGACATATGATTTTATCAAAATATCTCAGAGGTTTTACACTGTTTATTTGGGAAGTTGTTATTAATCTAAAAGCAAATGTTAATCTATCGATGATTTATTCATTTCAAGGAAATATTGATATGGCAAAGGAAGTTTTGGATACAAGATGGCTTTTGATTTATATCCCAGTATACATTTTTGCTATTTGGGATAGTTATCGTACTACTGTAGATATGAATAATGTTTATATGTTAGCAGAACATGAAAACCATCCTTTTAATACATTTAGTATAGGAGCACTGGAAATTAATTACCTTGATAAAAGGAATCCCGTTTTATCTTTTTTATGGTCCCTTTTTATGCCGGGATTAGGACAACTTTACATACATAGAATTGTTACAGCCTTCTTTGTTATTATTTGGTCTGTTGTATTTTTTTATTTTTCTCATGCACTTGAGGCGATATCTCTTTTGTTTTTAGGGGAAGTGCAACAAGCCACATCCATTATAAAACCTGAATGGTTACTGTTTTTCCCATCTTTATATGGTTTTGCTGTTTTCGATTCATATATAAACACAGTAGAGAACAATAAACTTTATGAAAAGGTACAAAGAAATTTTTTAACAAAAAATTATCAAAATCCCAAATTCCAAATATTAAAAGGCTATAAAGTGGAGTGATTACTGTGCAACTCTTTTCTACATTTGAAAATCATATATATTTGGAAATGGCTATTTCAACATTAGAGAAGAAGGGAATTTTAAAAGAAAACATATTTGCTGTTCCGTTAGATAATCGACTTGAGCAAAGAAAGTTGTTCGATACAATTCATCAATCGGATGGGACATCCTTAATTGATATCGGAATGGCACTTGCAACGGCTTTTTCTGTAATAGGGGCGAGTATCGGATTTAAATTGGCTTGGGGACCAATTTATTGGGGGATAATAAGTGCCATTATTGGATTCTTAATAGGTTTTGTCATTAGACTTTTTATAGAAAAAGTATTTAAAAAGAGAAGAAGAATCTTAAAAGGTAAACATTCTGAGGTTATTTTAATAATTGACTGTGAGGACACACAGGCTGAGTTTGTTGAGAATGTCTTATTTAATCATTTCGCCTTAGGGGTTGCAAAAATTAAAAGATAGTGTAAAGGTCTTGTAAGGAAAAGTAAAGATTAATGCCCATGCTTTACTAATGAATTGACTTGAACCGTACCACAAGTAAATGAGATTTGGAAATATAGTATTTCATAATTTTTTTTAAAAAATAATTTATATAAAATAGAAAAGGCGGAACTATACAAGTTCTGCCTTTTTGTAGCCAGTTATGGCAGGAAATTTGTACAAAACCCAAGTCTATTTAGATTCAAAATCAATATGTCCTTTTGGGATTGAAATGACCAATGCCTTTTAATTCATAATCGAAAAATTCAAGAACTAATTTATTTTCCATTTCAATACAGTAATATGGATTGATGTTGGCTCTTCCACCTTGCAGCATATTAGCAAGTATAGGAGAGAAAAGCTGTAAATCGGTCAAGCTTAAATGTTTTGCCCCTTTAAAATGAGTAGTATATGCTCCTTCGAACTGTTTATTGTTGAGGTTGTTCGCTACATAAACAGGAGTACTATCCAGTTGTCTCCATACATCGTCCGAATAAATGTTTAAAAGTGGGGTTGTGTAGGCTTTGCTGCTTGCCACAAACTTATCACCTGCTTTGTTATAAACAAGTTCACTAAAGAAAGGAGCATCGATATTTACGACTGCACTTACATCATCACGCTCTCTACTTAGCCAAACGCTTGCAGCGCCTCCCATTGAGTGTCCGAACACACCAATTTTCTCTGTATTGATATGTTGATAAACGGGGGTATTGTCATTTTTGTTTTTTTCAAGGATCGTATCAATGACAAAATTCATATCGTCTGCTCGCAGTTTCATCCATTTTTGAATGATATTATATAGTTTTTCATTAGAGTAAACACCTTTATTCATATTTTCAACTTCATGGATAAAATCTGAATTGGTCATAGCTACTGTTCCATCCTCTGAACGAGTAAAGAAGGAATGATAAGGATGATCGATGGAGACGACTACATAACCGTGGCTTGCAAGTTCAGTATAGGTAGAGCTATTGCTATCCTTAATACCAAATGCTCCATGAGAGAATACCAAAAGTGGGTATGTACCATTGCCGTTTTTCGGATACCAAAACCCTACATTCACAAATCTGTGTTGCTCTTTATCCGTAAATTCTTCCATACGGTTTTTATCCGTATATGTGTAAGTAGCGGTTTCAACTTTATATTCACCAGTTACTTTTGGTGATTTATACTGCGGAAAAACAATTTCAGGCGTAAGGGCAAATACTATTAGAACTATCATTACAACGGATTTCCACACAATTTTAGAAGTTTTATATGTTTTGCTTTCCTTGTTACGGATAAGAGATACTGTCGCCTTTACCGCTAATAGGAGAAGCAGTAAACCAAGAATTACCCAACGTAAACTCCACATAATCACATTGGAAAGTGTGAGGATGACAAATGTTATAAAAATAGCAATTCTAATCCAATTTTTTATTTTTTGATGATTTTGCTTCGTTACAATACAGTTAATAGCAAAAGCAATCTCGAAAATCAAAACAATCAATAATATTACATATGCCATAGTAGTTACTCCCTCTTTCGGATCAATTTTATATGAACTCATCATAATAAACGGCCGAAAAGAAGTATATAGAAAAACGGTAAGTTGCTTTTACAGGCAAATAAGATGCAAAAAAACGGTAAACTATAAAGCTTACCGTAAAATAGCAGAAAGTACTGCATGATGATTTTCTTGACTACTCATTATCATTTCTCTTAAATGTCTTTAGTTTTTCGTTAATAATTTGGGCGTCTTTTATATCATGTTTCCATGACAATAGACGCACTATCATATAGATAACAGCAATTTGCAGAGCCATAATAATTACATCTAATCCACTTTTCACAATACCAAAAATGCTGCCAAGGGTGATCAATAGAATCTCCAAGGTGAAAAAATGAATAGCCATTTTTATACGCATTTTCTTTTCACTTATTTCATTAGGAGAATATAAAATGAATCCCGTTAGTGCACTTATAAATGAAAACGCAATAATGATATAAATGGACTTTAAATCAAAGCCCATATTGGGATAATATATTTGTCTTAAAATAGTAATAATAATGATTAAAGATGCGAAGATAATCAAGAAATCCCTAATGATGTTTTGTATAAATTCGGATAGTTTCATATATGTAGTCCCACCTTTTACAATCCAAGCATTTTTTTAAGGACAGGCACATACTGCCTTGATATAATAGCACGTTCCCCATTATCAAGCACTGCCTCGAATCGACCACTAAAGGAAGGGTGAACCGTCGAAATTTTAGCGATGTTTAGAATGGTAGATTTGGTGGCACGGAAAAAGTCCTTTTCTTTGCACATTTCCTCTAACTCATAAAGCTTTTGTTTTACTTCAAAAACGTTATCCTTGCAGTAAAGAAAAACCTTTCCGTCAACTGCCTCAAAATAATAGATATCTCTAAGATTAATACGATGAACTCTATCATTTTGAGATCCGAGTACTATGGCTGGTTCAGTTTTTAGTTTACTTACAATCTCTTGTATTTCTTCATCTATCTCATGACACCTGATGAGGACTTCTTCTTCCAGCTCTCTACTTATTTCTTCTATTGAAATTTTCAAATTATCACCCACGAAAATTCAAAATATTTCAGGTTAGATGTCCGATTCTACTAGCACCATCGGATCTGGAAATACCAACCTTCAGACCAGACCATTATAACATAGTCATATAAATGAGTATTGATTAAAATGAAGATTTATCCAATAGTACTAATAGTGTTATATCCTAAACATAATAGATGATATGCTGATACCTTAGAACAAGGAGTAGAGATTGGACTTATTATTGAGCGTAAAAACGGTAGACCAAGTAGAATGTATGGTGTTGGAGGGGATAGTGAACTACCCAAGCCTGCCCTTACTAGCATTTTAGTGCTTGTCCTAGAAAGGGACAGGCTCTTTTTCTAGCGGGAGATAGGTACCATCCAAAGATGCAACAGTTCCTTGCTTGGTGCTATAATAATTTTTAAAGTAGAACAATATGAGGGGGAAGTGCATTGAATCTAAACAAATGGTTTGAAAAAGGCATGACACACATAGAATATATACAGTCCATGGACATGAATCAAGAAAACCTATTGCGAATCTACAATGAATTTGCTCCTTCACGAGAGGCTATACATTTTTTACAGTCATTGCAGAATAAGAATTGGCGTGCTGTTATTTTAACGGCAGACTGGTGCGGAGATGCTATGCTCAATATTCCTATCTTTATGAGACTTGCTAATGAGGGGCTTATTGACACTCGTTTTCTTATTCGTGATGACAACTTGGAGTTAATGGATCAATTTTTGACAAATGGCGGCCGTTCCATCCCTCTCATGATAATTCTTGATAGAGATGGAAACTTCATAACGCGTTGGGGTCCTCGTTCACCGCTTGGCCAAGACATTGTTATGAGCATGAAGAAAAACATGCCCAATCCTGAGGACGAGCAGTTTGAAACAGCTCGTAAAGAATTTATAAAAAAAGCCACACACGAATTGCTAACTAATGAGAAATTATGGGACAGTGTGGAAAAAAGTCTAGTAGCAGCCTTCCAAGAACACGCATAGTTTTTTACATTCAAAGAAACTACTTACGGTAAGCCTACAATATATGAAAGGGGGCCTATCCCACGCGCTAAAGTAAACCAAGCGTAGGATGGGGCCCTTTTTTTGCTAGTAGTCTGCTAGCACTTTGTTACTTTATCATAGTGGAGGTCAAGTGCTTTTTTGAAGTCAATGCTTATTCCACATACTCCTAATAACATTGAGATAACAATGAACTTTAGGAGGACACATTTTATGGTTGATACGACAAAGGGTGAAACGCAAGAAAACAATAATCCTAATGAGTTAGATAAGGGTTTAAAACCAATGAGAGCTATTGTTTATGAAAGATTTGGTTCTGCCGATGTTCTTGAAATGAAAGAGTTAGAAATACCTTCACCAGAAGATGATGAAGTTCTCATAAGAATCTATGCAACGACAGTCGCGTCGGAAGATCCGCTAATGCGTTCTTCACGAGGACTTAATGGAATAAGGAAACCGAAGAAAAACGTCAATTTCTTGATTTAAGTCAATGAGAGTCTGCCTCAGAAAAGAATACAATCTTTATGAAATCAAATTCGAGGAGGATCATTTATGAGAACAAATAATAATATGCAACGAAAAGCAGCAGTCATTTCTGGTATCGCGTTGCTCATTATGACGATTGCGGCCTTTTTTGCTCAGGGGTATGTACACAGTTCGTTAGTTGTTAAAGGAGACGCGGTAACTACATTAGAAAACATCCAAGCATCTCAATCCTTGTTCAGACTTCAGATACTTGGATGGCTAATCATTGTCATTACGGATCTAATTGTATCATGGGGCTTTTACGTCTTTTTGAAGCCTTTTCATCGCGAGTACGCATTATTGGCTGGTTGGCTCCGTTTACTTTACACAGCCATTTTGGCAATTGCGGTATCCCATCTTGTTGTAGCTAATAGTACCCTTCAAGAATCAGTGATAGGTGAGGCATTAGGTAATATGCCACAGCAAGTTATGTGGTCTATCACCGCGTTTGAAGCAATCTGGTCAGTGGGATTAATCATTTTTGGACTGCACCTTATTACAGTTGGCTTGGTAGTAATGAAAACAAAGCATATCCCAAAAGTTATTAGTATTCTAGTATTTTTAGCGGGCTTCAGCTACTCGCTCATTCATTTCATGTACGGGTTTATTCCACAGCTTGAAGGTTTTACCCAAATTTTAGAAATGACTCTTATGGCTCCAATGTTTATTGGTGAATTAGGATTTGGTATTTGGTTATTGGTGAAAGGCAAAAAATTGTCTATGGACGACTAATCAACAATTCTGAGGTGGTTTGCTTCTGATCGCTTCTTAATACGACTAAGGGATTCTGGTTTTATTCCAAGGTAGCTTGCTAGTTGGTATTGGGGAACTCGGTCAATTAAATCTGGTCTTTTTTTCATCAAAGCATGATATCGCTCTTCTGGAGTCGAAGAGATGAAGGAGGAGAAATCATCCCTCATAGCACCTATATCTGCTTCAATCATTTTACGAGTCATTGCCGCTAACACCGGATGCATGTCGTAAGATTCCTGCTCAGTTGCTAAATCACCTACAACAAGTGTACAGTCTTCCAAACAGCTAAGCGAGTATGGAGAAACTTTATCCGTAGTATGCTGATTAAAGGTCGTTACACTTTGTTCTTCCGTAAAGAAATTAAAGGTGGTTTCATTTCCATCTTCATCAACAGCGTACTGACGAACACAACCTTTTAAAACAAAATAGCATTTGTCAGGAACCTCTCCTTGATGTAAAAGGGTAGTTCCTTTCTTAAAAGTAACAACAGGAACATCTATTGTCAGTTTTTTTAATTCTGCTTCACTTAAATCGGAAAAACGTTTCATATATTGGATAAGGACATCTTTCATGTTATTCACCTCCTTAACAAGAATTGAATTGATATTACTAGTATAGCAATATGAACAAGGATAGGAACAGGTCATTGTTTTCATCTCTAAAGAAAAATTAACAAGACGTTCATTCATTTGAAAGGATAGATGAAGAAATGAAAAACAGAGGGCGACTTCTAAAAATAATTATTCCCATAGTCACAGTGATTTGTTCTGCATTATTTATACCATGGGGTATTTTAGCGGTGTGGATTTCTCCATTACCGGATTCGGTTCAAAAGGAAGTGGAAAGTGCAATTAATAATGGACTTGATGGCATAATAGTCTATGTAGATCAAGGAGATGAAACATCGTTATACTCTGCCGGATGGCATAATAGAGATGACAAAGTTGTTGCTGATCCTGAGGCATTGTTCAAGATCGCAAGCATCAGTAAACTATATATTGCGGTTGCTGCTGCTAAACTGGTTGATGATCAAATGATATCTCTTGATGACAACTTAGCTGTTCTTTTACCTGAGTATGCCGGGAGTATAGAATATTCTGACCGAATTACATTGAGAATGATGTTACAACACAGAAGTGGTATTCCGAACTATCTTGATCAACCTGATTATCCTTGGGTCAATCCACCGAAAAACAATGAAAAAACACTGCAGTTGATTTTGGGAATGCCTGCAGACTTTACACCTGGGGAAAAATACAGTTACTCAAATACGAATTATTTATTGATTGGCATGATTATGGATAAAACACTCGGGTATAGTCATCACAGGTACATCAAGGATGAAATATTGACACCCCTTAATCTAAACAATACGTACAGTTTGTTAAAAGATGTGGATTTAAATGATGTTATGAGTGGTTACTCTGTAGGATATGACAGCGATATAAAATATAATGATTTTGTCAATCCTGGTGGTTCAATGCTTGCTACTGCAGAGGATGTGGGAATATTCTTAAGGGCATTAATCGATGGCTCATTACTCACGAATGATGAGCAGGCAATATATTCTGAGATATATAAGTATGAACATACTGGTTTGTTACCGGGCTATCAAAGCATTGCCAAGTATCACAAAGACATAGATACGGTTGTTGTTCAGTTTGTCAATACAAGTGGTGGAGACTCATGGTCGAAATCTGAGATTATATACAATAGAATAATCCGCATTTTACAAAGATAGAACTTTCCCACTTATCGTTCATGATTGTTTGGATTAACTATATTACTATCTAAGCTCTTTCAGTGAACAATTTAGGATGGTTCTAATTGATTCATAAAACGAACTTTTATTTGGTAGGGTGAAACATAATACAAATAAGTAATTGATGGATAGAACTAGGCCTGTCTCCGCTAGCAATTTAATACTTTTTCCTAGCAGGGTTCAGGTTGTTTTAATTACGACAATCTATTGAATTTTCATTGCATTTTATTTACATGATAATTAGCCCAGTGCTAGTATGAAATGTAAGCGCTTTATTTTTGGTTAGTGTATTAAAAATTGACGTATCTGGAGAAGGAGAAAATGCATCGTGAAAAGTATTAAGTATAAAATATTACTAGGTTTTTCTATCATTCTTGTTTTAATGTTAATTTTATCTACGTATGTCTTGATAAATATTAAAACATTTAATAAGGAAGTAGAACAGGTTGTAACAAGAGATCTTGAATTATTAATAGCAGACAAAGATTTAGAGATTAATATGAGTCAAGGGATTTCTTTAGCAAGGGGATATGTGCTTTTTGGTTATCAAACGTATAAAGATATGTTTAATTCATACACAGAAGAAAGTAAAATAACGCAGGATAAGGTACTTTCATTAAATAACTCAGATGAAGTGAAATCTCTCATAGAGCAAAGTAATCAATGGAGAGAGCTGATTCAAGAGGAGGTATTTGCTGAGTATGATAAAGGAAATAAAGAGGTAGCCCTACAAGCTCTTCAAGAGAAAGGAACAGGCACTGCTAGCCAAATAATGGCTGGGTTTAATAAGTCAGCTAGGGATAGAGAGGAGTTCATTCAAGCTAATAGCTTGAAGCTTATTGAAAATGGCAAATCCCTAGATAGAGTAACTACTATTATCACTATCTTATGTATCATTTTAGGTATTATAATTGCTGTTGTTATTTCGAATATTATCATCAAACCTATAATTCAAATAGTTAGCCGTGTAAAATTAATAGCAGCCGGAGATTTATCTGGAGAGGAAATAAAAATAAAATCAAAAGATGAGATTGCTACTTTAACTCAATCAGTTAATGAAATGGTTATTAATTTGCGTGATTTGGTTAAAGAGGTACAAGAAACATCCGACCAAGTTGCGGCAACATCCGAGGAATTAACAGCAAGCGCTGAACAAAGCAGTCATGCTAGTGAAGAGATCACATCAAATATTCAACAGTTAGCTATAGGCTCAGAAAATCAAACAAAACAAGTAGAAGGTGCAATAGATATAATAAATGAAATGGTAGCAAGTGTAGAACAAGTATCAAGTAATGCTGAAAATGTAGCGTCTACTGTAGAAATAACGGATATGAAAACAAAAGAAGGTAGTTTAGCTATTGATACGTCCATTAATCAGATGAATGAAATTTCAGAAACGGTTCAAAATTTAAGTCATGTCATAAAGGGACTTGATTCTCAATCTAAAGAAATAGGGGAAATCGTAACTGTCATTGGAGGAATTGCAGATCAAACTAATCTTTTGGCATTGAATGCTGCTATTGAAGCAGCAAGAGCAGGAGAATATGGAAAGGGCTTTGCAGTAGTAGCTGACGAAGTAAGAAAGTTAGCTGAAGAATCAGCAAAGTCATCTAATAAAATTTCGCAGCTAGTAACAAGAATTCAAGAAGAAACTACAAATGCTATATATTCAATGGATTCTACTATTAAAGAAGTAGATAATGGGATTGTGACCGCTAAAACTGCCGGAAATTCATTTTTACATATTAAAGAAGCTATTAATGAAGTAACTAGTCAGGTGAAAGATGTATCTATTTCGATGAGTGAAATGGCGGCAGGGACAGAACACGTATTAAGAAGTATTCATGCTGTATCAAGTATTGCTGAAGAATCTGCTGCCGGTACACAGAATGTCTCGGCATCTTCTGAGGAGCAACTTGCTTCCACCGAAGAGATTACAGCATCTGCATACAATTTATCAAAGATGGCTGAAAATTTATCAACTCAAATAAGTAAATTTAAAATCTAAAAAGGTTACATAATAACCTGCGTTTATGAATTAGCAGGGGCTGTTCCATACTTGCCAGATTCTCATTCACTATATGTAAAATGTATCGTCCATTATACAAATTGCAGTAGAAGTGACTGGCACTTTGCTATAGGTCAGTTCCTTTTTTATCTCTATCGGAAGACTACTTAATCTTAAACTGTAACTATAAAATGGGTATTTTTTCGATGCAGAGGATAGTAAAGAGTGGTTATCTGTTCTGAACCATACCACGAATAATAAAAAAAGGCCCGTCTCTGCTAGTAGTTTGTTGCTTTATCCTAGCAGGAGACAGGCTTTTTTTCTTTTTTTATTTGGCTCTAATAAAGGTGAGTGTTGATTTTTGAATATTGTTGATAGTAGCGAGCGCAATGTAGCGAAAATCAACAACAAAGTTTAGCAGAGCTTTTTATTTTAAACTTGAATTACTCGCAATATCATCTGCCAATTTCCCTGCACCGTCTAATATATTTGGACCGTAACCAAAGAATTGGTTAAAATCAATCACAATAATAGCTTTATTTTTAATGGCATTAATACTTTGAAGTGCTTCATCGTTATAAAAACTTTCCATTGTTGTTTCTGGGTCTGGACCACCCGCATAATTAGAAAGTAAGAATATATCCGGATTTTTTTCCACTAGTTGTTCAACACTTACCGTGCCTTCAATATCAGCTAGAGCGTTTGTTAAATTTAATTTTTCAAGCGTGTCGGCAATGAATGTGTAGGCGCCACCAGCATCGGGAGCAATCTTACCATCACCAGCATTATATACATATGCGTATGTTAATGGTTTCTCACTAGCCTTTTCTTCAAGAGCTGCTTGCTGTTCTTTTAGCTTATTGATATATACATCAGCAGAATCCTGCACATTGAAAATTAATCCTATGTCTTCAATATCTTTATATAAGCTGTCAAGTGTACCACCTGTTAAACTAGTATGTTGAACAAATGTTTTAATACCTAGATCATTTAAACTGCTTATTGTACCAACACCCCACTCTGCATCTTGGAACAAACCTGCGCGCCCCATTATGATATCAGGGTCTTGACCTACAACAAGCTCTTTGCTAGCGTAACCTTCCGTAATAACAGGAATCTTATTAAATTCTTCAGTAATCTCAGCGTCTGTTTCTCCATATAAGGCAGCGACACCGACAATCTTATCTGTTAATCCTAAGTGAACTAAGATTTCAGCCATTCCTTGTGTATTAGCCACAATTTTCTCTGGAGAAGCTTCAAAGGTTTGTGTGTGTGTTTCATATGTAAACCCATCTGTTGTTAAATAGTTATCAATTGTTAATGGATATTGTGTTTTACCTTTATCTTCAGCAGCTTCTTCAGTATTCGAGTCTATCTTAGTTTCTGTTTGTTCAGTTGTAGTAGTGTTCTCTTCTGTATTGGATTGTGCACCCTCGTTCGGTTGTGTAGAACAACCTACCAATAACATCATAAATAGCATTATTGATAAAAGTGTAATGTTCCTCATATTTTCCCCACCCTATTAATTATTTTGCAAAAGATCGTTTGACAATGATAATCTTTCTCAATTAGTATAGAATAAGATAATTATTTTGACAATATTTTTTTTGGAGGAATTCTTCTGTGGATTTTAAACTAAACAAAGGCTTTACTGAATCAAAAACTTTTTTGACTAGTGTTTATATAGGTATGCTTTTCATTCTTCTACTCTCCATAGTGTTAGGTGTTTCACTAGGACAAGTTGATATTCCTCTATCACATTCATTCCGAATATTACTCTATAAAACGTTTGGAATTCCAATTGGTAATATCGAGGATATACAAGCAGGCTCATATGTTAATATAATTTGGAGCATTCGCTTTCCGCGTGTCTTGATGGCCATGCTTATAGGAGCCGCTCTAGCTCTTTGTGGAGCAATTATGCAGGCTACGGTCCAAAATCCATTGGCTGATCCATATATACTAGGGATTTCTTCAGGAGCCACATTAGGGGCCACGTTTGCTGTACTAATTGGCTTTGGTACAGGTACTATATTTGCCCAATTTAGTTTAGCCATTGGGGCATTTGCAGGTGCTTTAATAGCAAGCTTTCTAGTACTTACTTTTTCTAGCATAGGCGGCAAAATGACGTCGGTAAAACTAGTACTAATGGGTATGGTGATTAATGCTCTATTTTCCGCTTTCTCAAATTTTATAATCTATATTGCCAACAATGCCGAGGGGATCCGTACTATTACGTTTTGGGGTATGGGAAGTCTTGCAAGTGCACGGTGGAGTGAAATCCCACTTCTTACTATAACTATATTGATTGGTATTATTTTCTTAATGATTCAATCTCGGAATCTTAATACGATGTTACTCGGAGATGAAGCTGCCGTTACGTTAGGAATAAACTTAAGCTCATATAGAAAGATATACATGGTAATTACAGCGATTTTAACGGGAATATCAGTTGCATCTGTTGGAATGGTAGGGTTTGTAGGCTTAATAATTCCACATTTAATACGAAGTGTAGTTGGTTCAGATCATAGAAGATTACTTCCAGCAACGATTTTATTTGGGGCAATTTTTCTTATTTGGGCAGATATTTTTGCTCGTATCATCATACCTACAGTTGAGTTGCCGATTGGAGTTGTGACGGCCATTATTGGCGCACCAATGTTTATGTATATGCTTATAAAAAAAGGGTATGGATTCGGGGGGAAATAAAGATGAACCTTCAAGTTGATAATATTTCTATTGAAATTGGAAAAAAAAAGATTGTACATGATATCTCGCTTCTTGTGAATAGTCAACAATTCGTTGGAATACTAGGTCCAAATGGCTGTGGTAAATCAACACTGTTAAAAAGCATCTATAAAGTCCTACAGCCAAACAGCGGGCTCGTTAAACTTGGTGATATGGATGTATTAAAGGAAAAATCGAAAAAGATTGCGAAGCATTTGGGCGTTGTAGGTCAATTCAATGAGATTAGTTTTGATTTTACAGTCGAACAAATGGTTATGATGGGAAGAACCCCACATAAAAAACTGTTAGATTCGGAAGCTAAAGTGGACTATGAAATTGTGGAACGTGCTCTAGCTAAGGTGAATTTGTTATCTTACAAGGATCGAAATTTCTTAACTTTATCCGGTGGAGAAAAACAAAGAGTGATATTAGCACGTGTATTGGCCCAGGAACCGAATTTTTTAATATTAGATGAGCCGACTAACCACTTAGATGTTAAATACCAGCTAGAAATAATAAAAACAGTAAAGGAAATAAATATTGGCACTTTAGCTGCTTTACATGATTTAACTTTAGCTGGTGCATATTGTGATTACTTATATTTACTAAAAAAAGGATCAATCGTAACATATGGAAGGCCACAAGATGTTCTTACGAAGGAGAATATTGAATTTGTTTTCGACGTGAAGTGCGAGATTTACAAAAATCCCGTAACGGGCCATATTGGAATTGCTTATTTATAGTATATATCTAACTTTATAGTTTATAACTGACAATGAGGGAGAAGTATATTTATATTGAAATAGTAATTGTTTGATAAAAAAGTTGTGTCCAAACGAAAAGAGCACTACTTTTTGAACTTTCTTTCGGGTAAGTAACAGAACGGTTACGGATTCTAGTGTTGTATGTACTTAACAAACAACAATAGTGAACTTTATATATATTAGACATTAAGCCTATTTCTGCTAGCAGAAATAGGCTCTTTTTAAATGGCTGTTTGTGTTTGCTTTGTTCTTTTTGAAGCCCATATAACTAGAGGGATTAAAATTAGAGACAAGTAAGCTCCTAATAATCCTAAGATGGCAAAGCTTGAATACGCAACAATGACACCTGAAAGTAGACTACCAATGGAGCCTCCAAGCGCGACCCCAACGTCAACAGATCCTTGCGTTTTGGCACGGTTATGGATGGTGGTCGAATCAATAATAATCGCGGTACCACTGATTAAACCAAAGTTCCAGCCGAGACCTAGTAAGATTAAAGCGATTGTTAATAAAGGGACAGAATCTCCTGGTGCAAAAGCAGCTATGAAACCAGAAACGGTTAATGTCACAGCAGACGCAATCACCATTTTGGAACGACCTATTTTATCAACAAGCGAGCCTGTCAATAAAGAAGGAAGGAACATCGCTGCGATATGTAAGCCAATAATAATACCAATAGCGGATAAGTTACTGCCATGACCTTCCATATGGATCGGTGTCATTGTCATAATAGCAACCATAATCACTTGTGAAAGAATAAGAACGGCTGCGCCTACCAATACACCAATTCGTTGTCCTTGTTGTAGTGTTGATGGTTGAAGTGTATTTGTTTCGTGTTGTTCTCTCTGTTCTATTAACCGTGCGATAAGTAATGGATCTGGTTTTAATAATAGTAAGAAGGAGACCCCTGCTGCAATATAGGCTACAGCCGCTAATAGAAATGGTCCTGCTAGTGCGGGCATTTGAAAATATTCTGCGACATGTCCCATCGGGGTCACTAGATTAGGACCGCCTACAGCACCTAGTGTCGTTGCTACCATTGCAATACTTGCTGCTTTCGCACGCTGGTGTGGGCCTGCTAAATCAGTTCCAGCATAACGGGCTTGTAAGTTAGTCGACGAACCCGCACCGTATATGAAAAATGAGAAAAATAATAACGCAATACTATCAATATTCGCCGCTAATACGACTCCTAAAGCGCCCAGTCCACCTGCCAAAAATCCTAAAGATAACCCTAATCGTCTCCCGTATGTTTGAGTGATTCGTCCCACTAGAAAAACTGCTAAAGCAGAACCTAATGTAAAGAGGGCAGATGGTATACCGGAGAAGCTTTCTACACCTAACATATCCTTTGCTAATAGGGCACCGACAGTAATCCCAGCTGCTAATCCAGCGCCCCCTAATGTTTGTGCAAGCAATACAACACGTAACGTACGTTTATACAATTTTTGCTGCAGCTCTTCTGAATTTACAATTTGATTAATATCATTTGTTTCAAAAGCAAACAAATGACGCCACCTCCGCTCCTTATGCTTTAACATTCCTTAATAGTATATAATACCACAAAGGGTATGTGTTTTGGCGTTATTAATTTTTTATCTCATTATTACATTATGATATGAGCTAATAGATTCCAAGATTGATACCCCCTGGATAAATTTCGTATTGCGAAATAAATGAAAACTATATACAATTACGTTATTAACCTTACTAAAGATCATGTACAAATACTCGGTTTTTGGTGGTGCCAGGCACCGACACCCCTCGACATGTTTTGCAGCCTTGGTATGAATGGATTTATCCAAGTACCAAAAAAGGCTGTGCCAGGCACCTACAATTTTTGCTAAAATTCGACTTTAATTCAGTCATTTTTCAGCTACGTGTCCTGAGGTTTTTGTGGTTTTTGGAACCACCGCCACCTCTTTGTTCTTTGTGTCACCTCGGATTTTCCTCAAGTGCTATCCGAGTAAATTTTACCTAATATGGGAGATCGTATGAATCGAAAAATATTTTTATACGTTAAAGCTTTTTCTGATTTAGGGACATTTATGGACTTAATTGCTATTAATGTTCTTATGTATGTAGCCACACAGAGTCCAGCCTGGTTGGCAGGTACGATGGCATTTCGCACACTCGGGGGAGTCATTTCTAGTTTGTTCTCTGGTGTTTTGGCAGACCGTTTTGACCGCCGTAAAATCATGATTGTGACAGATATTTTCCGTGCCGTTATTATATTAAGTTTAATTCCTTTTCCGAATCCAATTATGATTGTGATTGTTTGTTTCTTGATTGGATTAACGAGTAGCTTTTTTGCGGTTAGTTACAGTGCGGAGATTCCACAAATTTTTGGTCAGGATAAGGTGCTCGAAACAAATGCATTAATCTCTAGACTAACATCAATCAGCTTAGTAATTGGATTCATTGGTGCAGGGGTGATAACCGATTTTCTAGGTTATCAAGTCACATTAATAATAGATGCTGCAACATATATTATATCTGCCGTTGTTCTTATAAAAATGAAGTGGAATGCTACATCGGTTTCTGCCCGCACTACGGTGACATCTGGCATAAAAGAGAAATTTATTGCAATCGGGAACGATTTAAAGGAAGTGTATCAATTTATTCTTCTTGCACCGATGCTTTTGTCTGTGAATATTGTCTTTTTAGTTGGGGCGTTTGCGGGTGCTTCACATAACCTAGGGATACCGCTATTAGCGGAAAGCATTAATGCATCGAAACAAAGCTTATATTACGGTCTAATTTGGGGTGTATGGGGAGTTGGCTCCGTCTTAGCCACAGTTCTTCTTCCAAGGCTAACGTTTTTAAAAGGAAATCATCTTTATGTTGCCTGCTTTGTAACGGCTATTCTCATGTCAACGGGCTTTATTACATTTCTATCAAATCTGAGTCTTTCAGTTGTGTTACCTTTTGCATTTTTTACAGGCGTTTTTGATGCCGGTTTTACAACCTTGCATGCGACTATTTTGCAGAAGACAGATAATCATATTCGCGGACGAATCTTTGGGGTGGGGATGCTTTTGAAATCGTTAGGTTTTGCACTCGGCTTTGTCGTCGCACCTATTTTACTAGAAGCATCCTCTTTAAAAATGATGGTGTCGTTTTTCCATGGCAGCTTTATTGCCATCACACTGGTTATTCTAGTATATACTCATATCAAGTTTGTGAAGCATCAGAATCTTGAGCAATCTGTATAAAAAAGGATAGGAAATTTCGATTCGGAAGCAGGGTTGGAAATATCAATAATCCACCATTCATTCGGTAGAGTTAAACAAGCATTAAACCTTATAATATCTAATACGCTCTTTCAAAGAGCACAAGGTATCTATTCAGTATTAGCTCTCAGCTAGAGCACAGCTGTGTTACCCTTTGCAAAATAAAAAATTGAAGGCTTTACAGATTTTTTATAGAATAATAAAAACATAAACGTATTTCTGTTAAAAGGTTTAGCGAGTAGCGAATTTTTATGGATTAAGCAAATAAAATCAAAATGGTAAGGGGAAAAATGATGGCCGAATTAAACGAATCAATTGATATTCCAGTTCGAGAAGAAACTAGAAGTATTCTTGAAACAATACATATAGAAACAGGCGAGAGAAAAACTTTAGCAACCTTTGATAAGCTTATTGAAGCGCCAAATTGGACCCGTAACAATAAGCTTATATATAACAGTGAGGGACATATTTACTCGTTTGACATTGTTACTGGGGAAAGTACTTTAATCGATTCAGGTTTTGCTACTTCTTGTAATAATGATCATGTTTTGTCTCCTGACGAAACTCATATTGCAGTAAGTCATCATACGGTAGAAGATCATCAATCTCGAATCTATATAGTCCCATTAAAGGGCGGTAATCCGACTCTCATTACACCGATGGCACCATCTTATTTACACGGATGGTCACCTGATGGACAAACTCTTGCTTACTGCGCTGAACGTAACGGACAGTATGATATTTATACAATTCCAGCAAACGGAGGAGTTGAGACGCAGCTAACTGATTTCACAGGCCTAGATGATGGACCTGAATACTCCCCGGATGGTAAACACATATGGTATAACTCAACAAAATCAGGACTAATGCAAATATGGAGAATGAATGCAGACGGAAGCGATCAGAAGCAGATGACATTTGAAGAAAGCAATAACTGGTTTCCTCATGTGTCACCTGATGGTGAAAATGTAGTATATATTGCTTATCGCAAAGGAGATGTTGAACCTGGTGATCATCCCCCGAATAAGCACGTTGAGTTAAGATTAATGCCAAGTGCTGGTGGGGACTCTCGTTCACTAGTAAAGTTGTTTGGAGGACAAGGCACTATAAATGTTAATTCTTGGTCGCCAGACAGTAAACAGCTCGCTTTTGTACGCTATGAACTAATCTGAACATAGGATGCATGGGGACGGTTCTCACTCTGCCAAACGTATAGGTTACAAGAGAGTGGTGGGAGATCGGTGAGTAGTGACAGATTAATGAAAAAGAAACTAAATATCCATGAACGCCGGCGATAGACAACATTCACAACGTTCTTTCACGATGTTATGCATCAGGTCCGTGCTAGTTCTAGGAAATCCCAATTTCCTGAGGTGAACATCTTACGGCAGAGGGGAAAAGTTAACTATAAATGCATGCTAACAGTACCAAAAAATTTAACAGTTTCTCGTAAAATATTTAGGAGAGAAGACAATTGTCTTCTCTCCAAAGTTTTAAATAACGTTTGTATTTTCAGCAACTGCTTGGTTTTTATGGTACTGTTTTTTATAGAAAAGAATAACAGCATATATAGCCAGAATGGCATTTAACGCAGAAAACAGTGCAAGAGTAATGATAGGGAATGCTTCTGAATGAACGCCAAATTCACCTGTTGAGAAGTATTCAACGCCATCTATTAAGATGTGTAACAGTATGACCGGATATAGACTGTTAGCACGTAGTCTAATTGCAGATAGTAAAACTCCCGCTGCAAGCGTCCAAATAGTCTGGAAAACGGCAAACGTCGGGTCCCCTCCTACAAAAACATTAGTGGAGTGAACTAGTGCAAACAGCAAACTCGGAACGAAAATAGCAACCCAAGGTCCCCATTTCATAAATCCTCGAAGTAATAACCCTCTAAACAATACTTCCTCATTTACTGCTACGCCAATAGCAGCCATTAAGAGTAACATATTTTGCGTAAAGCCCCAGCTAGAAACTCCATTAATCGATAAAATGAATAACGGTATAGATAAGAAAGGGATATAATACAACCATTCTTTTTTTGAAGTAGGTTTCCTAAGACCTATTTCGTCAGCAACATCAGCCCAATATACTAGACTAACAACCGTCCCCGCATAGATAACCATCAATAACCAGCCAAGTTCACTAGCGATAGTCCAGTCTGGTCTAACCATTTGTATTAAGCTAACTGTGACTAATCCAGCAATACGACTCATAATCAATACGAAGAATGCAAATATAAAAGGATGATTCTTAAAAAATAATTGTAGTTTTTTCATGGCTCCATTTCTCCTTTAAGCTTTGTGATTTTTTTAATTCTACTGTTATTATGCAAAATAGAAGGTAATAAGGCGTAGTGCCTACAGTAAGGTATTTTCCAAGAAAGTCATATATGACTTTTTAAATTACACACAACTATCTAAAAATTTTGTATAATCAGAAGGAGTGTGGAAGGGGGATTTTACCAATATGTCTAGCCTTATAGGTTCTCACTGGGGACACCGTGTTTTATTTTACACAAGAATGATTTGGGTCCTAATGCATTGGATTGTGCTGGTCTTTTTCTATCAGAGTGAAATTGAAAACAGCTATCTATTATTTTTTTCTGCCCTCATAGCGGGGGTTATTCCTCAACTTATATGGTTAAAAAGTGAACGAATGAACAAATGGATTTATCCCGTTCTCGAACTGACTCTTAGTGGGTTATTCCTCCTATATAGTTCTTATGAAATAGGAAAATACTTTTCTTATATTGCGATTCCAGCTATGTGTGCTGCTGCTCAAATACATACTGTAAGACTTAGGGTGCCACTATGGATTTGGTTCTCAATCATTCCGTCTATTACGATGGCACTAGTTACACCATTATCCTCCTTTAATCTTGCTATTTTAGAAGGATTTCTCTTCTTCGGATTGGGGTGCATTATTTGGAAAATAATACATGTCCAACAAAAGATGCAACACCTATTAGATGAAAATGAACAACAACGTCAAGTACTTGAACAATATGCAAAACAAGTAGAGACTATAACGTTATTAGAAGAACGCAACCGACTAGCACGGGAATTACATGATACCGTTGGCCATACACTGACGTCGGTTATTATGGGTTTGGATGCTGTCTCCTATTTGGTGAAAACAGAACCTGATGAAGCGCAGATGAGCTTGAAGCAGTTAAGAGATGCCGCAAGCAAAGGATTAGATGAAGTTCGTGAGCAAATCCACCATATCGTACCTTTGGCAGATGAGGAGCCATTATTAATAAAGCTTAATAAAATAGCAGAAGAATTTGCTTTATATACGGGGACAAAAATTGATTTTAATCATGTCGGAGCGGATGTAGTGGTACCTTTGCCTATTAAGATGATATTTGTAAGATGTATGCAGGAATCTTTAACTAATGCAAAACGTCATGGAGGAGCTAATCAGATTCAAATTACACTTACTCTTCAGTCGAATCAAATTAGCTTGACTATACATGATAATGGTCGCGGTACAGAGAATCTTCAATATGGATACGGATTAACTAAAATGCGCGAACGAATTGACGCTTATCATGGGGAGTTAGAAATAAAATCTGGTGAAAATATTGGAACTACAGTGCATTGCCAGTTGCCATTAAAGTATAGAAAGGTTGGATAAAGCCATGATTAAAGTATTAATTGTTGACGATCAGGATTTAATTCGCGGCAGTTTACGAATTGTTTTGAAGGGGGAGAAAGACATCGATGTTGTTGGTTTAGCTTCTAACGGTTTAGAAGCCATCGATTTGTATAAAAAACACCAACCTGATGTAATATTAATGGATATTCACATGCCAGAAATGACTGGGATAGAGGCATTGCGACATATTAAGCAACTAGGGCATAAATCCAGTGTTATCATGCTTACGACTTTTCATGATATGGACTATGTTAAAGAGGCTTTAGGGGCAGGCGCTGATGGCTATTTACTAAAGGCTATGCAACCAGAGGATTTAGCATCAAGTATTCGTATAGTCCATAGTGGAGGAACTTTAATTCCACAGGAGCTCGCCAAGCAGATGGTAACAGAATGGACAAGTGGAATATCAGCATCTAACCCTATTAAACAAAAATCGGAGAAGCATAACTATGGCCTCACACAAAGAGAGACGGATGTGTTACAGCTTCTTGTAAGTGGAAAAGATAATCGGAAAATTGCACGTGAACTTTATTTAACAGAAGGTACTGTGAAAAATTATATTTCAACGATATATTCCAAGTTAGAAGTAACGGACCGTGTGCAAGCTATCTTAAAAGCTAAGGAAGAGAATTTAGTAGAATCATAGGATGCATGGGGACGGTTCTCACTCTGCCATGGAAGATGATGTAAGGGAGCAGAAGGAGACGAATCGATTGATGCTATTACCTTTTTAGTAAGAAGGAGGGGGAGGGCTAATATTAGAACGCAAGCCCTCCGATTTGAATACGAATCAGTGTATGATTCTATGTAAGTTCTTTAATGTTTTTCACCATTCTCTCGGCTCATAGTTTAGCTCTTTAAATAATTGTGTGCGCTCTTTTATTGTTAAATCTCTCCATTGTCCAGGGGCAAGGTTACCTAAATGTATGTTCATAATTCGCGTTCTTTGTAGTCTATAAACTTTATAACCTAATGCCGCACACATGCGTCGAATTTGTCGATTTAACCCTTGTGTTAAAATGATTTGAAATTCAAACTTTGATAGTTGCTTTACCTCACATGGAAGTGTGACTGTATCTAATATTTCAACACCGTCTGACATTTTCTTTAAAAAATCAGAGGTTATCGGTTTGTCTACTGATACAATATATTCCTTTTCATGCTTATTTTCCGCACGTAAAATTTCGTTAACAATATCGCCATCATTCGTGAGTAGTATTAAACCTTCTGATTCTTTATCTAGCCGACCGATGTGAAATATTCTTAACGGATGATTAACTAAGTCAATAATGTTCCCCTTTATATGTCTCTCTGTTGTGCTTGTGATGCCTACAGGTTTATTTAGAGCGATATAAACATTGTTTTTAGCTATTCGAATAGGCTCTCCACTTACTCGAACATCATCCCCGGGTTCAACTTGGCTACCTATTTGTGCAAGTTTCCCATTTATTGTTACTTTTCCTTCATTAATTAATTTATCTGCACCGCGCCTAGATGTTTTTCCAGACTCGCTAATATATTTATTAATACGTATGTTAATCACAACCTTAAGTAGAGAGTTGATTTTTATTTCAAATATACCTTATTTTGAAGAGCGAATCAAAACTCTCATTAAAATAAACTGAACACCAAAATTAGAGTCAAAGTAAAAAGCCCGACTATAGATAGTTAAACAATTAGTGAAATGATAAAATAGATTAGAAGGGATACTTGCAATTTCAAAGGTATCTTTATTTTTTTGACATTAAAACCATAACCTTTTTTAGAGAATGATGTATTAGGGGAGCAGTATTTTATGGAGACAGTAGCATTTATTATAATTATTTTAGTTGCTTCCATACTTCAAACGAGTACAGGGTTCGGCTTTTCAATTTTGGCTACTCCCTTTTTACTTCTACTATTTGAACCATTTGAGGCAATTCAAATAAATTTGATATTGTCTTTAATAATATCTAGTGCATTAATAAGGAAAATTAGAAAGGATATTGATTTTCAAATCCTTAAAAGATTACTGGTAGGAAGTGTTACAGGGTTACCAGTAGGAATTGTTATTTTCTTGTTAATAGATATAAACGGATTAAAGATGGGAGTAAGCCTTATTATCTTATTATTAACATTTATGCTTATTCTTAAGTTTCGAATTAACCAAAATAAAATAAGAGACATAATTGTTGGTGGACTCTCAGGCTCACTTACAACAAGTATAGGTATGCCCGGACCGCCACTGTTATTATATTTTTCAGGCACAAATACTCATAAGGAAAAATTAAGAGGCACTACACTTGCCTTTTATTTATTCATATACTTTGTTAGTTTAATAATCCAAGTTGTTTTTGCGGGTACAACTAAGACAGTATGGATATCAAGTGTATGGGCATTGCCCTTAGTATTTGCAGGGTTGTATTTAGGACAACTTCTTTTTAGAAGGATTAATCAAGATACTTTTCGTATTCTCACGTATATCATTTTATTGTTTACAGGAGTATATTTATTAACTGAAAGTTTAGGATTATTGTAATCAATAGGATGAGACAGACATGAATGAAAGTAACTTTGCCTAAAATCTGCATGTAATTATACGATGGACAAAAAATGTCCCGATAGTTAGGCCACATGTTCTTATGGTAGAAGGATAGGTTTTGTAAAAAAAGGTGAGCCGCCAAGTCAACTTTCTAGTGGATTATATTACAAGTTTTATTTGATAGACATGTTTTGAAAAGTACGGTATTATTAAAATATAAATTGAATATTTAGCCTTTTTAATAAAGGGGAGTAGCTTTTACAGTAAAGTCGTCATTACAGAGTTCATCTCTCGGCTTTATTGGCAAATTTTCGTTGTTAGCAAGACCTTTACCTGTTTTGGGTAGAGGTCTTTTTGTTTTTAAAGACTCGCTCCTTAGCAGGATAAAGGTATGAATATATCATACTTATGGGAGGGAGAGAACCACGATGAGAAAATTTAAAACATCATTTTATGATTTAATTGAAAAAAATAAACAGGAACTTTTAAAGGATAAAGACGCTATCGAAAAAATTGAAATACGAATTGAAGGTAAGCATCACAATGATATGGGGGACAATTTGAAAGGAAATTCTAACGAGGACTTGTTGAATGAAATCAACTAGAAAGTAGTTTAGCAGGTGACCGTACGGAAGTGGATATAAAGGAAATTACTCAAGAGCCTAAAGCGAGTATACATGTTTTTCTTTAATTCCTAAGAGAAGAAGCTAATCAAAAGACCTTTACTAACTAGATGCACACGAAAAAGCATGTCCTACGGTCATGCTTTTTTACTACTTAATTACCACTAGTCTTTTGTATTTTAGAACTTTATACATACGCATGATAATCTCTTTCGTTCTGTAAATATACAAGAACTTTTGATAACTATTTTGACGCTTCATCTATATGTAATACCGGTTGGGATTGAATTGGATAGATAATTAAATGACATAATAACATGAACAGATGTTGTTAAAGGAGTAGCTTATATGGATAAAGCATTGTTTCAATTCATCCAGTCCTATTCAGGTCGTAACCGAGTAATGGATTCTCTCATGATATTTGCTTCAACTAAGGTAAGGTATATATTTGCTTTTGTTTTTCTGTTAATGTGGCTGTTCAATTCAGAAAGGAAAGTACCAATAAAAGTGTTACAATCCACTGTACTAGCTTTTTTGATTAATTCATTAATTAAATTATTTACTTTTAAACCTCGTCCATTTTTGAAAGGCCGAGTTGATATTCTTATTCCATCGAAAAAGGATTCTACTTTTCCAAGCAAGCATACAATCTTAATGTTTGCCTTCTCAACATCGGTCATGTTACGAAACCGAGTCCTTGGAGTTATTTTAACAACGTTATCATGTTTAACAGGCTTCTCACGAATATGGGTCGGTAGCCATTATCCGTCTGATATTGTTGGCAGTGCTACTTTAGGGTCATTAATTAGTCTTGTTGTGAATAAGGTGAAGGGGCGCTAATGATTTCGTACATATGGAATGCAACAAAGCCACATCTAAAAATGATGTGGCTTCGTTACTTAAGTATGAAGCTAAACTAGTGACATACTCATAATTTAAGATCCGTTATTAGTTCAGCCTATCATCAAACCAGTCAATGATATGCTGCAGACGTTCTAGGCGGTGCTTCGGTTTCCCAGAGCGGGAGAGATCATGGTTTTCATCAGGGAAGCGCACTAGCTTTGTTTCTACCCCTAAACGCTTAAGAGCTATATACCATTGTTCTGCTTGCTCCATTGGACAACGTAAATCCTGTTCGCTGTGCAGAATGAGTGTCGGTGTTTTTACATTACGCGCATAAGTAAGTGGTGATAGCTTCAATAGCTTTTCAACATCATCCCATAAATCAGCATGTCCATGCTGCCACTCCGTGAAGAAGAAGCCGATATCACTTGTGCCATAGAAGCTATGCCAGTTACAAATACTACGTTGTGTGACGGCTGCTTTAAAACGAGTAGTACGAGTAACGATAACATTCGTCATGTAGCCACCGTAGCTGCCACCTGTCACAAATAATTGGTCATGATCTATATAATTAAAGCTTTCTAAAGCATGATTTACACCAGCCATAATATCCTCGTAATCCATACCACCGTAATCTCCGATAACGGCATTTACAAAGTCATGACCATAGCCATGGCTTCCTCTCGGATTTGTGTAAAGCACAACATACCCTTTGGCGGCCATTAATTGCATTTCATGGTGTAGACCATTTCCATAGGCTGTTGCTGGTCCACCGTGAATTTGTAGAATCATCGGATATTTCTTACCATCCTCATACCCATAAGGCTTCAATATCCAACCTTCAATATCCCATCCGTCTGTACTTTTATACTGGAAATTTTCAGGTGTACTTAAATGTACCTCGTTATATAAATCTCCATTCCAGTCTGTAAGATTCTTCGTGTTGTCTACGTTATTCAAGTCTTGAACTACTAAATCACCTGTAGAATGAGGCGTTGCTAGAACAAGAACAGCTTGATCTTCGCTTACGATATCATAAGATGTAACAGATGCAACAGATGGTGACAGAGCAGATGATACCTCTCCTTCTAGATTTACTTTATAGAGCTGACAATCTCCACCAACTGTAGCATTAAAGTAAATGAATGAGCTAGTAGTGTCCCAAATTAAGCGAAGCTCTGCTGTGTCATACTTTGCATCGACACCTACAAGGTTTCCAACAGTATAATCAAAGCTTTCCGTTAAATTTGTTAGTTTGCCTGTTTCGACAGATAGAAGTAGAACATTCGTATTTCCTTGACTTCTTTCTCCTCGGGTATGCCCTGCGATTGCGAGCCATTTTCCGTCTGGAGATACAGAAGGTGAATGAAGATAGCCATTTCCTTGATAAAAAAGTGTTTCTTCCTTTGATGCTATATCGTATTTCCATATAGCAGGGAGATAGCCCCACTCTTTATCCTCTTCCTTCGTACCTATGTAGAATAGGCTTTTCCCATCTGTTGAGAAACGAGGCTGAGAAAAATCATGGTCACCTTCTGTAATTTTTGTATAAGATTTTGTTTCTATGTCAAACACATACACATGCGTGCGGTCCTCGTTATAAATTCCAACTCCGTCGCCTTTGTAACGAAGTCTCGTAATAACCTTCACATCACTTTTTTCGTCGTTGTTTTCTTCCTCTTTCTCAGAGTTCAGCTTTAATTCGCCTTTAATGGTGACAGCAAGCTGTTTGCCATCTGGAGACCAGACGAAGTCGTTAATACCTTGTTTTACATCAGTTAGTTGAATTGCTTCTCCACCGTCGGTATGTAACAGAAAAACTTGATTTTTTCCTGTGCGATTTGAACGAAAAGCAATCGAGCTTCCATCGGGTGACCACTTTGGGGCAGTGTCCTTCACTAGGCTATCTTTTGAATAGTGCGAGGTAAACTGTCTGCCTTCCCCTTTTAAGTCTGTTACATAAAGATAAGAATAGTACCCATCCTTATCTTTATCTACATGAGTTAACACATAAGCGGTTTTGTCTCTGTTTGGTGACAGCTGAGGATCGCCTACAAATTTAAAATTACATAAATCTTCTGCTGTAATAGGTCGTTTTGCCATTATATATTCCTCCATATAAAAAACTATAAGACTATCATAACATTTCGGCAAACGAAACAAAATTAAATTTTTTGATAGTTCTGTTTATATGAGTTTAGCCCCCCGTCTAACAACAGTAAGGTGTAATCAAAGGAGATAGACAGGTTTAAGGATTTATAGCCAACGTCCAACATAGTAAAAGGAACTGCCCGTAAAGAGCAGTTCCTCTATAAAAATTAGTCTATATATTTTTCAACAAAGCCCCAAATAGTTCGCCAGTATAAGTCAGGGTCAATCTTTTCAGCTTCACCATGTCCGGCTCCTGGAATTACTAGCTTTTCCTTTTCAACCTTCGCGGCCTCGTACACGTCATCTATCATCTCATAAGGAACAAACGTATCTTGGTCTCCGTGGATAAAGAGTATCGGCGTGTTACTTTTAGCAACCTGCTCAACGGCAGATGCTTTGAACAAATCATAGCCTGCTCGTATGTTCGTAACAGTATTGGCAGCGTTAAGAACTGGAAATGCAGGCAAACTAAACAAATCATCCAACTGATAAGTAAATACATCGCTAACAGAAGAGTAGCCACAGTCTTCAACAATGACTTTTACATTGGATGGTAAATCTTCGCCTGCTGTCATCATAACTGTTGCGCCCCCCATGGAGATACCAAACAATACAATTTCGGCTTGAGGCTCCACTTTGGTGATTTCTTCAATCCATAACAGAATATCTAACCTGTCATGCCACCCCATACCAATATAAGCACCTTCACTTTTTCCATGTCCACGAAGGTCGGGTGCCAACACATTATAACCTTGTTCATGAAAATTACGGATCCATCTCGTCATTTGTCCTGCATGGCTTGTATACCCATGAACAACAATGGCCCATTTAGGATTTTCTGTACCGTTTTTATATACATCGGCATGTAAGTTTAACTGAAGCTTATCATCGGAAGTAACGGACCACGCTGAGGGTGGATATTCTTCTTTGAACTCATTATCAGCTAGCTTAGCTGCTTTGGCCACATCAGCCATCACTACCTCACTTAGGGATAGGTGAGGATTATCATACAAAAACTCCTTTTCTTGGTTTGCAGCAAGAGCATAATTATAAAAATAGTTGCCTACTGCTCCATAAGCGAAACCCATTATTATTATACTGATAGTTGATATGATGGTAATTTTCTTTTTCATTGCTTCTCTCCACACTTTTATTCTATATGTTAAGTAATCTATCTAAATTCTTCAAACAGCTTCTTTAGGGTGCTTTCGACCAATGGCAGTAAAATAAAGGGCAAGGGATAGTGCTACAGAAAAAGCGGCAGCTATGTAAATACTGCTATAACCAAACCAATGAGCAATTTGCCCAAATGTGATGGCGCCAACCCCTACTCCTAAATCAAAAGAGGAGAAAAAAGTCGCGTTAGCCATCCCTCGTCTGTTTATTGGTGCTGATTGAACGGCCCAAGCTTGTAACGCTGGTTGAATTGTACCAAATCCAAGTCCGAATAATATAGCGCCAGCATATAGTACCACACTATTAGGTAGCCAAGCCAATAATAGCATAGAAACTAATATACTGAATGCCCCAACTGGAAAAACGGCTCTATGTCCTTTTTTATCATATATTTTTCCTGTAAATGTTCTTGTTAGCATAAGGGCTAAAGCATAAAGTAAGAAATACCATTGAATGCCGTCAATCCCTTTCTGCGTAGTGTACAAAGGTAAGAAAGAAGCGATTCCACCAAAAGTAACTGTTATAAAAAATAGAAGAATGGATGGTGGTACCGCAGATTTTTCATACAAGTCCCATCGTTTAGTGGGAACTGCTACTTGTTCTATTTTTTTATAGCGAATTCGCGATGCTAATAATAAAGCCATAATCCCTAAGCTGGCACACGTAATGAAAAGTTGTTTAAAAGTAAGAACACCAGCAAGAGTGAGGCCTAGGGTTGGACCGAGGGCTAGGGCAACATTTCCGAATAACCCATAATACCCCATACCCTCGCCTCTTCTTTTCGGAGGAATTAAATCAGTAGCTATCGTTCCAGATGCTGTGGTCGAGAAGCCCCAGCCAAGACCTTGAACGATCCTCATTAAAAATAAAAAAGCTAAGCCTCCTGCAAAGCCAAATGAACCAACAGATATAACAAAGGTCCCTATACCAATTAAGTAGACAAAACCTCTACCTTTCGACTCTAATGCATGACCAGCAAATGGTCGAATCAGTAATGCGGAAAAAGTAAAAATACCAACTACAACTCCGATAAGTTGATTATTTCCTCCAAGCTCTTCTACAAATAAAGGAATAGTAGGTAATGTCATTTGAAAAGCAAGAAAAATAAAAAAGTTAGAAATACAAATGATTGTAAAGTCCCTCGTCCATATTTTTTCTTTTACTTCATGTAAACTAGGTGCTTCTTGTCGCAAAGGTGCGCTCATATGGATCTCCTTTCAAGAAATACACTTATTAATATTTCGGTATCCTAATTATATTTTAATAAAAATGGTTTGAGAATCCTATAGAAAAAATAAGAAGGAATCGTGAACTGGAATTGATAGACTCCTCGAATGCTAGCGCTTTTCTTCTCGTGGGTAAGTTGCGATGAAGACATTTCAACATCATCACCAAATATAAAAGGCAGTGGAATTAAAGAACAGTGCCAATTAAATCATGATACAATGATAAAAATTGAGCAGCGCGGATGGTGTTTTAACATGAAGGAAAAGCTACAAGAGGTTGATTTATATAAACCAATACAGAGGTATTTTTCTCAAGAAGGCTATGACGTGTATGGTGAAGTACACGACTGTGATATGGTGGCTGTTAAAGGTGAAGAGGTACTTATCATCGAATTAAAATTAAATTTAAGTGTAGATTTATTAGTACAAGCTGTCAAACGGCAACAGCTGACGGATGATGTATATATAGCCATACCAAAACCAAAATACAACTTAAGATCAAAACGCTGGAGAGATGTTTGTCATTTATGTAGACGGCTTGAGTTAGGGTTAATTGTTGTTGCGTTTTCTGGTAACCGAAAAACGGTTGATGTCATCTTTCCTCCAAAGAGCTTTAGTCGCGTGAAAAGTAAGGGTCATAATAAACGTAGGCGGAAGTCTCTTATAAAAGAAATTGCAGGACGCAGTGCTGATTACAATATCGGTGGCAGTAATAAAACAAAAATAATGACAGCTTATAAGGAGAACTGTATTCAAATAGCGTGTTATCTTGAGCATTTTGGCGAATTATCTCCGAAAGCCTTAAGAGTAATTGGAACAGGCGACAAAACCTCTTCTATATTAGCTAAGAACTTTTATGGCTGGTTTGAGCGGGTAAAAAGAGGGATTTATACACTAAGTGATAAAGGAAAGCGAGAGATACAAGAATACCCAGAGGTTTTACACTATTATGAAGCACTACTTAATAAAATGGACGAAACGAATGGATAGAGGTAATGAGTAGTTTTTTAGATTTAAGCTTGCGAGATTAGTTACCTTGGTTGAGGCTTCGAATATGGTATGTGAACGAAGCCTCAAAGTAGGCATGTTTCCCTTTTGCTGGATTTACCAGTAGCCATTTCGAATATTTCGCAAGTCTCTTTTTATGTCAGCTATGTCCCTAGTAATAGCATCAAGCTTCTGATTCAGAGAGGAAATTTCATGTTTAGTAGTTGCATCGGGCTGAGACACATCCTTCCGAACCTTCCCCATTTCGTTCATAACACTCTTTAACGATTTACTCCACATTACTAGTAATAGTTCAGCTTAAGTAGGAACAGCATACTTAAATGTTAGTAAAATCCTGCATAGCTTTCATGTTATTTCTTATACTAAGTAAAAATTAACTTTAGGTGGCTCTTATGGATGTAAATCAATCACATCAGTCGGGCATTATCTCAGCTGGTAGCAAGCAAGTGGGCGAAGATATCCCCATTTATCCTTCTTTAGAAAAAAATATAGCTTACATTAAAGAAGCATTAGGACATAGCTCAGATCTCGTTTATAGAACGTTTCACTTTGGTATAGATAATCCAAATGAAGCTGCTGTCATATATACGGATGGACTTATTGACAAAGATTTCATCCAAAACTATATAATGAAGACACTTATGGTGGATATTCGAGATGTTAAATTGCCTCCCAATACGTCGTCTTGTATTGAACAAATAGAATCATTTTCAGTGCATTCCGGAGACTTAAAGAGGGTTCATCATCAGTCAGATGTGTTAGATCATATTTTGTCTGGAGACACTGTGATTCTCGTTAAAGACGCATCATATGGTTTAGCAATTAGTACGAGGGGATGGAGAGATAGAGGGGTAGAAGAACCTTCCACCCAAGGGGTTGTAAGAGGCCCTAAAGATGGATTTACCGAAACTTTGCGGACTAACACGGCGTTACTTCGTAGGAAAATTAAGGATCCTAACTTATGGATTGATAATAAAATTATAGGGGCACGAACAAAAACAGATGTCTCCATTGCCTATATAAACGGAATAGTAAATGAAGATATGATAAAAGAGGTTCATGAGAGGTTAGATCGAATTGATATCGACTCAGTGTTAGAAGGTGGCTACTTAGAAGAATATATACAAGATGAAACGTATACACCTTTTCCTACTGTCTTTCACACCGAAAGGCCAGATGCAGTGGCTGCGGCATTATTAGAAGGGCGAATTGCAATTATTGTAGATGGAACGCCCTTTGTAATTGTCGTTCCAGCACTGTTTATTCATTTTTTTCAATCAAGCGAGGACTATTATCAACGAGCAGATATTAGTACGTTCATACGTTTTTTACGATTTTTAGCATTTTTCCTTGCTTTACTAACACCCGCTGTCTATATTGCTATAACAACATATCACCAAGAAATGTTGCCAACTACTTTTTTAGTGAGCTTAGCCGCGCAAAAAGAAGGAACACCGCTTCCAGCCTTCGCAGAAGCATTAGTTATGGAAGTCATTTTTGAGATATTACGTGAAGCTGGGGTACGTTTACCGAAAGCAGTTGGTTCAGCTATATCAATTGTAGGGGCTTTAGTACTTGGACAAGCAGCTGTAGAGGCTGGTATCGTTTCAGCAGCGATGGTCATTGTTGTTTCTTTAACAGCTATAAGTAGCTTTGTTTCACCTGCTTACAATATGGCCATATCTGTTAGAATGCTTCGCTTCGTCTTCATGCTGTTAGCAACGTCGTTTGGTCTATTCGGTATCATTATGGGATTAATATTTCTAGTACTACATTTAAATAGTCTTCGATCGTTCGGTATACCATACTTAGCACCTTTTGCACCTTTTAATATGAATGATCATAAAGATACTCTTTTCCGTCTTCCACTATGGGTTATGAAATATCGCCCGAGATTATTAAATCAGAAGGATATTACAAGGAGAAATTTTGAGACAAAAAATAAGTAACTGGCGGGACATACATGTTAAAACATACAAAGCTAACTATAATCGTTCTCCTCATTCTTTTTACAATAACAGGCTGTTGGAGTAAAAGGGAACTGTCTGAGCTTGCTATAGCTAGTGCCATTGCCATTGATAAAAAAGATGACAAATATGTGATAACAGTTCAAATTATTAATCCCGGCGAAATTGCCGGACAGCCTGTTTCACAAAGAGGTACCATTTCCACATACCAACTATTTGGTGAAACCATTTTTGAAGCATTAAGAAAACTAACAGTAGCAACACCAAGGAAAATTTATCTCCCACATATAAGAGTCATTATATTAAGTGAAGAATTAGCAAAGGAAAATATAAGTAAAGTGTTAGATTTCTTCTCAAGAGATCATGAGGTTCGCACCGATTTCTATATGTTAATTGCGAAAAATGTTGATGCTGAAGATGTACTAAAAGTTATTACGCCTATGGAAAAAATTCCTGCAAACAATATACAAAGCTCTTTAAAAGTGAGCCAAGATGTGCTTGCGGAGACAGTTGCTACAAGTGTTGATCAGTTAATTAGTGCGCTAATAAGCCCTGGAAAGAACCCAACGCTACCAGGTGTCATTGTTGAAGGACCAATGGACGAAGGGAATAGTTTTGACAATGTAGAAAAAGCACTTTCTCCTACAAAAATTAAACTAGATGGAATCGCCGCATTTAAACAAAGTCAGTTAGTCGGTTGGATAGAGGGGGATATGGCAAAGGGGTTTAACTATGTTAACAATAATGTCTCCAACACGATCATAACAATTCCATGTGATGATGGCGAAGGGAAACTTTCTATTGAACTGACCGAATCTAACAGTTCCATTCGTACATCAATCATGAATAATAGCCAGCCTGAAATTATTGTTGAGGTTGAATCTGAAGGAAGTGTGGGAGAGGTACAATGCTCTATAGATTTACTCCTAAAAGATTCAATAGACAAAATTGAAAATCAAATTGAAGAAAAACAGCAAAAACAAATTGAGCAAGTCGTTGCTTTAGCTCAAGAGACCTTTCAAAGTGATATTTTTGGATTTGGTGAGGTCGTTCATAAGTCAGAGCCAAAACTATGGAAAACACTAAAACAAGATTGGGATCGTACATTTACAGAAATAACGGTGACGGTTAAGACTAATTTTAAAATAAGAAGATTTGGAACAATTAGTCAGCCTATTGAAAAGGCAAAAGAAGAGGCGACAAAACCATGAATGTATTTATTGTTCTACTTGTAATACTACTACTTTCAGCAATTGAAGTGCGTAATATAGTAAAACATAACAGAAAATATGAGCTCGCAGTTTACTTAATTTTGATGGGATTAGGAACAATTTTATCTGTTTTTATTATGTATGGAGTGGAAATTCCCAGTTTTTTTAACATAATTGAACATGTGTTTAGTCCGTTAGGGAATTTAATACTTAATTTTCTAGAATAGATGGGGTCTGTTATATGCCTTCCATGAAACAAAAAATAAGTCTTAGACAGTTTACTATCATAGTCACATTCTTCACGATTGGCAGCGCTGTCTTATTTTTGCCTGCCATTCTTGCAGCTCAATCGAAACAAGATGCATGGATGGCATCCTTATTAGGGCTGTTTTTTGGTATTCCAACCGTTTTATTTTACAGTAAATTAGCTGCAATGGATGAAGATAAAAACTTCATAGATTATTGTGGTCAAGCTTTTGGGAGATGGGGAGGGAAAGTGGCGTCACTTCTCTACTTAACCATCCCATTTTTTTTATCCGTGTTTCTTTTATGGGACATAGGTGACTTCTTAGTCACGCAAATTTTACCTGAAACGCCGATTGAGATTGTGTTTCTTATGTTTATGGTTGTTGTCATGTATGGTGTTCGTTTAGGTATTGAGCCAATAGCTAAAACGGGGGAGGTGTTTTTTCCATGGATCATTATTCTTTTTATACTACTTGTACTCGTACTACTTCCTAATTATAAACTTGAAAACATGATGCCTATGTTTGAAGGTGGGGTCAAGCCTATTTTAAAAGGAGCGTATATGACATATGGCTTTCCTTATCTTGAGTTAGTTGTATTTTTGATGATTACCTCTTTTGTAAATAAACCAAAGCAAATATCAAAACATTTTATATACGGAGTATCATTAGGAGGCATGACACTCGTTGTTATAACACTTATGTGTATTTTAGTACTAGGAGCAGACTTCACTCAGAGAAGCACTTTCCCTGTATATATTCTTGGGAAGAAGGTAAGCATTGGGGAAGTATTTGAACGAATCGAAGTTATTGTGGCAATCATTTGGTTTATAAGTATTTTTTTTAAACTCACGATTACGTTTATATCGCTTATAACTGGGCTTGCACAAATTCTTGAAGTGAACAGCTATAAATTATTAGTATTACCTACTGGATTGATCCTCATTGTATCAACTATTATATCTGTTCCGAGTGCTGTGTACTTAGCAAATGCCATAGAAAGTGCTTGGACACCGTTTGCTATCACAATGGGGTTGATTCTTCCCATACTAGTATTCGCTATGATAAAGATACGTGTCAGAATGAAACAAGAAATTAACTAGCTATATTAAAGTAGGATGATCTGATTTGAATTACTATAAAATAAAGAGAAACTATCCAATTATTTTTTTTCACACGATAACTCTCCCTTACTCCACTCACATTATAAAATAACCTCTGTGGAAAAATTAATATATGTAAAACAAAAAAGCATTGCTTCAATAGGAGCAATGCTTTTGTTAAGTGATTTAAAATTAGTTTCTGATGAGATAGTCAAATGCCCCTAATGATGCTGTTGCACCTGATCCCATTGAAATAATAATTTGCTTATATGGAGTATTTGTACAGTCACCAGCTGCAAATACGCCAGGGAGACTTGTGGCCCCATGGTTGTCCACTACGATTTCGCCAAAGCGATTGCGATCAAGTGTGCCTTCTAACCAATCTGTATTAGGAACAAGACCGATTTGAACAAACACACCTTCTAAAGCAATATGTTGTTCAGCTCCTGTATCGCGTTCAATATACGTAATACCGTTTACTTTATCAGTACCGGTGATTTCTTTTGTTTGAGCATTTTTAATAACTGTTACGTTTGGTAAGCTGTGTAGACGTTCTTGAAGAACTTGATCAGCTTTTAATTCTGGCGCAAACTCAATGACAGTTACGTGTTTTACAATTCCCGCTAAGTCAATAGCTGCTTCCACACCAGAATTACCTCCGCCAATAACAGCTACTGATTTTCCTTCAAACAATGGACCATCACAATGTGGGCAGTATGCTACCCCTTTGTTTTTAAATTCTTGCTCACCAGGAACACCAACGTTACGCCAACGAGCACCTGTAGAAATAATAGCCGTTTTACTGCGAAGGATTGCGCCGTTTTCAAGCTCGACGACAATTAAATCGTCTGTCTTTTCTAGGCGCTTCGCACGTTGTAAGTTCATAATGTCAATACCGTATTCTTTACAATGCTCTTCAAGGCTAGCAGCAAGCTTAGGACCTTCTGTATACTTCACACTAATGAAGTTCTCGATCCCAAGTGTATCCATAACTTGGCCACCAAAGCGCTCTGCTACAATTCCTGTACGAATACCTTTACGGGCTGCATAAATAGCCGAGCTTGCACCAGCAGGGCCGCCACCAACAACAAGAACATCGAACGGCTCTTTATCACTTAACTCTGATGCATCAGGACCGCTTCCAAGCTTTGCAAGAATCTCTTCAAGACTCATGCGGCCACTACCAAATGTTTCTCCGTTAAGAAAAACAGTTGGAACGGCCATAATGTCTTTATTTTCAACCTCAGCTTTGAATGCTGCTCCATCAATCATTGTATGTGTAATACTAGGATTTAACACGCTCATGACGTTAAGAGCTTGTACAACGTCAGGACAGTTATGACAGCTTAAGCTTACGTAAGTTTCGAAATGATATTCACCTTTAATGCTCTTGATTTGATCAATCACACTTTGATCAACTTTAGGAGCTCTGCCACTTACTTGAAGAAGAGCTAGCACTAATGAAGTAAATTCGTGACCTAATGGGATACCAGCAAATGTAATACCAGTATCTTCACTAGGGCGATTTACACTGAAACTTGGTGTTCTTTCTAATTCTACTTTTTCTACTTTAATTCTCGGTGACATGCTAGCCAGTTCTTCTACTAGAGCTAGCATGTCACGAGAAACGTCATCAGAACCTACACTTACTTTGAGAAGTACGTCACCCTCCATTAATTGAAGGTATTGGTTCAGTTGTGCTTTTAAATCGGCTTCTAGTATCATGTAAAAAACTCCTTAGATTTTACCTACAAGGTCTAGGCTTGGTTTAAGTGTTTCTCCACCTTCTTGCCATTTAGCAGGGCAAACTTCGCCTGGATTGTTACGTACATATTGTGCTGCTTTAATTTTGTTAACTAAAGTACTTGCATCACGGCCGATACCACCTGCGTTAACTTCAACTGTTTGAATGATACCATCTGGATCAATAATGAATGTACCGCGATCTGCAAGACCTTCTTCTTCATTAAGTACTTCAAAGTTACGAGAAATCTTTTGAGATGGATCACCAATCATAGCATACGTAATTTTGCCGATAGCTTCTGAATGATCATGCCATGCTTTATGTGTGAAGTGTGTATCAGTTGATACTGAATATACTTCAACGCCAAGCTCTTGTAGTTTTGGGTATTCGTTTTGTAAATCTTCTAATTCTGTTGGGCAAACGAATGTAAAATCAGCTGGATAGAAGCAAACTACACTCCATCTACCTTTGAAATTTTGTTCTGATACATCAATAAATTCACCGTTTTTATAAGCTTTTGCTGCGAATGGTAATACTTCTGTTCCGATTAAAGACATAGTTAAATTCCTCCTAGATTATATAAAATATTTTTTAAAATAATTAACCAAAATGTTGTAAACTAGAATAATTCTAATACAATATAAAATATTATATAATAGTCAATCCTTTGTCAAGGGATTACTCTCACACATCTTTTAGATACTATTAATTATATCATAATAATTGGAAGAGTCTGGTTTTTTAAAACTATAATCACAAAATGTGTAAGAAGACACTGCTGTGACAAGCAAAATAAGGGGTGGATATATGTAATAGTAAAAAAACTTAAAGGAATATTGTATTAAAAAATACTAAAATTAAACATACTAGATAGTTGCTTTAATAACATCGTACCAGCCGCACTATTTCCACTAACATCAATGGAAGGCGAATACACAGCAATGCCATAACCAGCTTCTCGGTGGCATTGAGGCGGTACGGCTGCTAATATACCTCCGGATACGCCACTTTTAGCAGGTATACCAACATGGGCTGCGAACTTCCCTGAAGCGTTATACATACCACACGTTACCATTAGCACTTTAGCGAGTCTAGCAACATCGCTTGAGAAAACGTCTTTTTTAGTAATAGGATCCTTGCCGTTGTAAGCAATAATAAGACCTATTCTAGCTAATTGCTTCAAAGTGATGTTAATAGAGCATTGCTTCAAATAAATATCAAGTGCCTCTTCCACTTCGAGCTCAAGTAAATTTGATTCTTTTAAATAATAAGCAAGAGCACGGTTTCGGTGAGCCGTCTCCTTTTCTGAAATGTACACATCCTCATCAAGCTCTAACTGTTCCCCGATAAAAGATTCTATAAACTCAATAAGGTTTTGAAACTTTTCATCAGTAGAATTACCAGGTAACATAGCAGAAACCGTAATAGCTCCAGCATTAATTAATGGATTAAACGGCTTACCTGGTCGATGAATTTCAAACGGTATAATGGAGTTGAATGCTTCACCAGTTGGTTCCACATCAACTTTTTCAAGAACATGTTCAAGACCATACTCTTGACATACGGAGATAAAGCTAATGATTTTTGAGATACTTTGTAATGTAAAACTAACATCGGTGTCACCAGCCATTAGCATGTCTCCTTGAGCACCCATTAGCAAAATACCTAATTGATTTGGGTCTTGGTTGGCAAGCGCTGGTATATATTGTGCCGTGTTTCCTAATATAGTATGTGATCTATTTTCTTCAACCATGTGTACTAATTGATCAGTAGATAGCGGAAACCGCATTAGTTCTTTCCCTCCTTCCATGTCATATTTATTATTTTGCGTTTTTAAAAAATTGCTATGCAAAATCAAATAGCTTTACATACAACTTACCCTTAATTAAAATATCTTTAATTAAGGGTTTTGTGTTTTGTTTTAAATGTGGAAAATAAACAGGACGTATATCATCGCATGAATAACAAACAACAGTTGTAGTAATAGGAGGTCGTGTCGGATTGGAAATAGGAATTAGTACATTTGTCGAAACAACACCGGATCCTCAAACTGGCGAAGTTATTAGTCACGCCGAGCGGATTCGTGAGGTTGTCGAAGAGATTATTTTAGCGGATCAAGTAGGATTAGATGTCTTTGGTGTAGGTGAGCATCATAGAGAAGATTTTGCAGCTTCATCCCCTGCAGTAGTGTTAGCAGCAGCTGCTTCACAAACAAAACGAA
Organism: Bacillus sp. HMF5848; assembly: GCF_003944835.1. Classification (GTDB taxonomy): domain Bacteria; phylum Bacillota; class Bacilli; order Bacillales; family HMF5848; genus HMF5848. The sequence goes on along the minus strand of NZ_RWIV01000001.1, from coordinate 4,442,533 downwards.
TACGGTTAACTAGTGCTGTTACAGTATTGTCGTCAGCTGATCCAGTACGAGCATACCAAGATTTTGCTACCCTTGATGGCATTTCAAATGGACGAGCAGAAATAATGGCTGGTCGCGGTTCCTTTATCGAATCATTTCCATTGTTTGGCTATGATTTACATGATTATGATGAACTTTTTGAAGAAAAGCTCGCGCTATTATTAAAGATAAGAGAGTCAGAGAAAGTAACGTGGAATGGGAAGCATCGACCGTCCATTAATAACGTAGGAGTATACCCACGCCCCGTTCAAAACCCATTACCTGTGTGGATAGGAAGTGGTGGGAATAGAGGATCTGTCATACGAGCAGGTGTACTTGGTTTGCCTTTAGTGTTAGCTATTATCGGAGGCAGACCAGAACAATTTGCGCCTCTTGTCCAATTATATAAAAAAGTGGCGATGCAAGCTGGACATGATGTATCTAAACTAGCAGTAGCATCCCATTCGCATGGGTTTATAGCGGATGAGACGGAGATGGCAGCAGATAAGTTTTTCCCTTCCACTCAGTATGTCATGAATGTTCTCGGTAAGGAGCGAGGCTGGGGACATTATAGTAGAGCAACATTTGATGCTGCAAGAAGCCTAGAGGGAGCACTATATGTAGGAGATCCAGAAACCGTTGCTCAAAAAATTATTTATCTTCGTAAAAACGTTGGTGTTACGAGATTTATGTTACATGTACCGGTGGGGTCTATGCCTCATGCTGACGTGATGAGAGCGATCGAACTGCTTGGAACTGAGGTGGCACCGAGAGTTCGGGAGGAAGTTGCTCAGTGGGAGAATGGCTAAGCTACTCCTATTTGTACATTAAAATCTAATGAACATGACGTGTAAACGCAAGTTACACGTCGTTTTTTATTTCATTGCAATTAGTACGCCAGAACAGCCCCCAATGCTCTTAACAGAGGAACTGTCAGAGCATGTCTACAAAGTTTTTAAGAATTCTTGCTGTAAGTCCCCAAATAACTTTATCGTCATATTTGTAAAAATACTCATCAAGCTTGCTCGTTCGCCAGTTGTAATGCTTTCCACCTTGAATTAGCTCAAACGGAAAGGTTTCTTCAGGCTCTAAGTTAACATTTAACCGGTGAACTTCGGGGGTGTTTTCTTTAAAATACGACAATGGGACATAGAAAACATCTTCCACTTCAGCTCGGTTATGGCATATATTTTCAGGAGTTTGAATGAAGCCGACATACGGATATACAATCATGCCGAATGGGGAAACTAAATAATCTGCAGGGAATACATTTATAATATCATGTTGAGCGATGCCTAATTCTTCTGTTGTTTCTCTAATTGCTGCACTTTGAGCATTCTTATCGTGCGGGTCGATTCTTCCACCTGGAAAACATATTTCACCTGGCTGTCTTCTTAAATCTTGAGAGCGGACCTCAAAAAGAATGTGTATTTCATCATTGATAACAACGAGTGGTAAAAGAACAGCAAATTGAGAATAATGTTTGTGCCCCATGACAGATGGTGTATGTTGACTCAGTTTGCTAAAGATATAATGTAAATCCATCACCAAACACCTCATTTCACAATACTTTAATACATACATACGATTAGTTAAGCTTTAATGCCAGTATACCTTATAGCAACGGCTCTATGGTATTCATCTGCCTATTTTAAAAGTGGGATAGTGCTATCGAGGGGAGAAACGAACGGTGAGATTTGACAAAAGAGTCCCCTCTTTTAGTTGCCACATATAAAGCGGGACACTTTGTGTCCTGTGTGTAACCACTCCTAAGCTCTTCATAAGCAATTACGCGTAAAGACCGCATATTTCAGACGTGAGCCATAGTATGGGCCAATAGCATTTTAATTGGTAGCTGTTGGCCCTAATTAAAAAGGGTTATTTAAGTTGTTGTTTTTCAAAGGAAATCTCCGTCGCAATCGCAATCATGAATCCTATCGCAATGGATACGCCCATAATTATAAGTGTCATACGTAATTCTCCCCTCTCTTATCGAACTTTAAATGTTTATCAGTAAAGGTTCGTACATAGCGATCTAACCCAATTCGTCCAGCCGTTGTTGCAAATATGACTATAATGACTTGCATAATGAGCATTTGTAAATCTAAGTTAGCTTGAAAAGTCATAAAGAACGAGAAGTTCATAATTACTCCCATCATAGCGGCAAAGCGAGTGAATATCCCGAGTAACAAAGCAATTCCTACACATAACTCTCCGATTGTAACAAGTATTTCGAATATCGCTGTATTCGGTATAATAAATGTCTTTAAAAAACTAGCCCACCAAGCAGGGAGAACGCCACTGTTTGCTTGACTTTCAAGTAGTGTCCCAATCTGGAAGTCATACAGCACTTTATTTTCCGCATTAATGAGCCACATGTAACTCAAATATATTCTCGCGACAACAAATACCCACGCTGCAATAAGACTAGCCTTAAACAAGTTTTGCATCGTAAATTCCTCCCCGTATTTTCTTTGTGAAAATATTCACATAGTAAAAAACAAATACACCGATAAAACGGTAAGGTTTGCATTTATTTTACTATTTACACTATTTATATAGTAAAAATATACATTTTTCAAATACTAAGGTTCTGAAATCAATCAAAATAGGCGGATTTTTGTAGCGAAATGACACAAAATGTTCAAAAATAGAGAAGATCGGACATTGATCTCTTATGTTTTTTAGCATTATTCTATGATTCTTGAGAAATAATGTATAAAAAGAGGTATTTTGAGAAAGTGTGATGACGCATGAAAAGCATATATTCTTTTATAGAAACAGTATGTATTGCTTTTGTTGGTGGTTTTATTTTCTTTAAGCTTCACATCCCTTTAGCATGGTTGTTAGGAGCGTTATTAGGGACCGTCGTTTGGAGACTTTTGCTAAAAAGAGACATTATAGCCTTGCCGGCTTTTCGTAACAGTTCACTCATGGTGATTGGTTATATGTTAGGCATATCGTTTACATATGATACAATGCAACAAATGTTTACATTATTCCCCGCGATGGCAACGACTACGGTGCTAGTAATAGGAGTATCACTCGCTCTGTCATTAGCACTTGCTAAGTTTACAAATATCCCTTTTAAAACGGCTGTGATTGGGATGATGCCTGGTGGTTTCTCGCAGATGGTCATATTAGCTGAAGAGATGAAAGATGTTGATGTGACTAGTGTTACTCTGTTTCAGCTTGTGCGGTTGTTAGGTGTGATTTACTTAGTACCGCTAATTGTCCGGTTACAGCTGTTTTCGGACAAGGTTGTCAATTATGAAGTGTATACATACCCTGTACCAAGTAGCGCTCTCGAAGTTGTTCTGTTTATTGTAGTAACTGTATTAGCAGCCTTCATAGCTTTAAAAATGAAGCTACCTACCCCCTATTTAGTCGGACCGATTATTGGCTGTGCATTGCTTAATATTTCGGGATTTATGCCTTTTAACATACCTAGTATCGTTCTCGTAGCGACACAGCTATTTTTAGGTATTCATGTTGGTAAGATGATAGACCCACAAAGGCTATCAAACTGGAAAGTGTTTGGAGGTGGGGCATTAGTGGCTAGTGTATGTTTAATTTGTTCTACCATTATCATTGCGGCTATATTATCGTTTGTGTATCCTATGTCGTTAGCAACCGCTTTTTTAAGTGCCGCACCTGGTGGTATTGCTGAGATGGGATTAACGGCAAAGGCTATAGGAGCAGATTTGTCTTTAGTAACGGGGTTTCAGATGTTTCGTATTTTCTTTATTTTGTTTATAGTACCCCCTTTAATCATCAAGGCATTTTCGTTTAAAACAAAAACAATGACAGGACAGCAATCAGTTAAATGATGCTGTCCTGTTTTACTATCGAATTTTAAAAGCGATATCAAAAATGGGTTGGTAGCAGGTTTCTTAAAGTGCCTCTTTAATAACTTTTTTGTAATAAAATACTGACAGAATACCAAAGGTTGAATAGAGTGCTGTGTAAATGAACATAACGATAATCATAGGCGTCCAAAGCTCGGTCCCGAAGAAAAACCAACCAGATTTGACGGCGAAATAACCGTGCAGTAAGCCGACCGCTAAAGGTATACCAAAGTGGTATATTTGCTTAACTTGTATTCCTTTTATAATATCTGCTTCAGTGTAACCAAGTTTTCGTAAAATAGTATAGCTTGGTTTTTCATCTTCTCCTTCACCCATTTGTTTAAAATAAAGAATGCACCCTGACGTAATTAAGAAAGTTAACCCTAAGAATCCTACGATAAACATAGTTAGGCCAGTATTGCGTTTAGCATTGTTACTCATTTCTAATTGAGATTGTTGCGAGCGATTGACACTAAACGCGTCCAAGAATAAATCGTTAGCTTGCTTAAGCTTTTCCTCATCATTAATATTAATACCAATGTAAAGAGATGATCCACGTTGTATGTCTGGATTGATATCAGCACGTAATGATTCAAACACGCTCTTATCGACCACCGCAACAGGAAGGCTGTTACCAGTAAAGTAGCTAGAAATATAATATTCCTTTTTTAATCCCGCATATTCAAGGACCGTATTATTAGATTTACCATTAAACGTGACGTTTCCGCTTTCCTTCATTGGCATAAAACTTTTCACTAAATCATTATATCCAGTAAAAATTGTTTGTGTCTTAGCTAAATCATATTCGGCTATATCGCTGTCACTTATAACGGCCATGTTCAAAGTATCTGGTCTAAAGACTAAAGCATTAAGATTTAGATCAAATACTTCCTCAGCATTGACGTTTACTTGCAAAACGTCTATTTGTTTTTCACTATAGCTAATACTATGGGATTGTAATGTTTGTTTAAACTGTTCAGCATGCTCATTACCAATAATAGAAAAGTGTGCTGGGACAGCTTGGGCTGCTGATTTTTCAGTAGAATAATAAGAAATATAGCTCAATGACAATAGCCCAATCGCAAGTGCTGACACAGTTGTAATAATAGTAAGCAATAATGAATTAGACTTCATGCGAAACATAATAGTAGATAGTGACAATACTTCTGTTATCGACAAATAGCCATCTTTCTTTTTCCGGATAATATTAGAAATAAAGCTTACAGACCCTTTATAAAACAGATAAGTACCAAGAATAACAAGAGCTAAAATGGTGATCATCGCTGTAAATAGAGCTTCAACTGTTGCAAAATCACCTCCAAATAACTTGGTAGAAATAAAGTAGCCTAAAGCTATAAAAATGAGACCTAACATTCCTATTAATATTTCAAAAACAGAAACTCGTCGCACATGTGCTTCTGTAGTTGACACAACTTTAAATAAAGAAAGTATACTTTGCCTTTTAATAAAAATATAATTCATTAACATGATTAACACGTATACCCCACCAAATATGGTTGTCGTTTGTATAAGTGCCTGTGTTGAGAATCGTAGAGTTGCCTCTGTCTCTACCCCTGTTAAGGAGAATAGTATCATTAAGATTAACTTTGAGAATGAAAATCCAACAAAGATCCCTATGAGCAAAGAACCAAAGAAAATCATAAAATTCTCTGCTGTTAAAATCCAGAATATCCGTTGTTTTGTTAACCCAATTAATTGGAACAACCCTATTTCCTTGCCGCGTCTTTTTATGAAAAGATTATTTGCATATAGTATGAAAATCGAAACAATCACAACAAGTAGTACGGATGCCGCCTGAACAGACGCAGCCCCCTTTATCGAGCCTTTCGTTGCATCCATGGCTGGATCATATTGAAGCGTGACAAAAGCAAAATACAACGCGACTGTAAAAATAAGAGCAAATACATATAAGTAGTAATTGCTAATATTTTTTTTGAAGTTTCGAAGAATTAGTGTATTAATGCTCATAAGCTACCCCACCTAACACTTCTTGTGTTCTAATAATGTCTTTAAAAAAGGCTTGTCTCGTTTGATCGCCTTTCGTAAGCTGTGTATATACTTGGCCATCTTTTATAAAAATAATACGGCTACAGTAGGAAGCAGCAACAGGGTCATGTGTTACCATAGCAATTGTTGCGTTTCTCTTTTCGTTTAATACGCTTAATTTATTTAGTAAGTCCGATGCTGATTTTGAGTCAAGTGCCCCTGTTGGCTCATCAGCAAAAATTATGCTCGGCTCGTGAATAAAAGCACGCGCAGCTGAGGTGCGCTGCTTTTGCCCACCAGAGATTTCTGTAGGGTATTTATTCTCGACATCTTGAATACCTAGCTCTGCGGCAAGGTCATTAAACCTTTTTAAAGCTTCTGCCTTAGACGTATTTGATATTGACAAAGGTAACAATACATTTTCCTTTACTGTCAATGTGTCTAGTAAATTATACTCTTGAAAAATAAAGCCGACATGGTGCTTTCTAAAATTGGCAAGCTCCTTATCTTTCATAGCAGTTAGCTCATTGCCTTGAATTTGAATCGAGCCATGAGTAACTTTGTCGATAGAGGATAGGACGTTCAGTAATGTTGTTTTTCCTGAACCCGAAGCCCCCATAATACTAACAAATTCCCCTTTTTCAATCGATACGTTAATACCCTTTAACACGTCTTGTTTGTTAAATTTATTTCCAAAGCTTTTATGAATGTTATTTGCTTCTAACATAATCATTGTTCATACTCCCTTTGTGGTTTTGTTACGTTCATTATATAAAGACTGAATCGCTTTTTCCTTTCATTGTCCGAACAAATTGTAAAAGCATGTGACATTTTTGTCACATGCTTATTACATTTATAAACTCATTTTTTTTCGGAAACGTTAGCAGAAATGTTGTTCCTTCGTGAAGCTGAGATTGTACTTCTATTTTTATAAGCAGCACTTTGGCTACTTTTTTTGTTAAGTACAGCCCCATGCCCGTTGCAGCGTTGTCATGGTGCCTAGTTGTTGACGTAAACCCTTTGTCAAAAATGCGTGGCATGTCCTTTGCGTCAATACCACGACCAAAATCCTGCACTTCAACCACAATGCGTTCGCCTCTTGGATAGCTTTTGATCGAAATATCTGTACCATTACTATATTTAATAGCATTTGTTAGAAGCTGTCTAAGTATAAATGCGATCCATTTTGAATCGGTGACAACATGGGTAGCCTCTAATTGAAGATCAAAGCCAATCCCCTTCTGGCGACACCAATTATGCAAATCGCGTATTTCTTTATGTATGATTGGTTTTAATTCTACATGCTCAATGTATAAGTCATTCTCAATATTTAAAATGCGAGTTTGATGTAATTGCTGATCAAGAAGTAAGTGGATGCGTAACCATTCATATGTTAATTGTTCTTTCAAAGCCTCATCTTGTATTCTGTCTATCATAAGATGCATAGCGGTAAGTGGTGTTTTTACTTCATGAATCCAAGCTAGTCTACTTTCCTGTTCTTCCTCGAGTATTGAAATATGTATGGAGCGCTGTGTTTTAAGCTGCTCAGAAGTTGCTTCAAGCTTTTCTTTTACCATTGCTTCAAAAGGGCTATTAGGATGATTTACTATCGTTTCACAATCCCAGCCTTCTAAACTTTTGTAAAAGCGGGTTTCATTGTGATAGCGAAACAGGATGAAAAATAGAAACAGTAAGACTGAGATGAAAATGGCATATAAAATAGCTCCTAACGGAATCGATGAGTCAATGTACGTTACAAAAAGAAGCAATATATGCATAGAGAAAAAGAACAGTATCCAGCTTAAACGTTCTTTTAAGAAGTACTTAATCATGGGCTTGTCCGCCCTCTTCTATGGCCATATACCCTTGCCCCACCTTCGTTTCAATATAAGTCCCTAATCCAATGTCACCTAAGTGCTTTCTTAACCGGTTTACGTTAACTGTTAACGTATTATCGCTAATAAACCGTTCATCATCCCAAAGAGCCTTCATCAAACTCTCACGGCTGATAATTTTATTTTTTTGCTCGATAAGCTGCTTTAAAATAAACATTTCATTTTTTGTCAACTCTATCGAGCCTCTATCATTAGTGACCGTGTTACTTTCATAATCTATCGTTGCCCCGCACCAAGTTTTTAATTTAATTTGACTTTCCGTATTGTAGTTATAAACACGGCGAAGAATAGCCTGAATCTTTGCAATGAGCACTTCAAAATGAAACGGCTTCTGAACAAAATCATCGGCGCCCAACTGCATCGACATAACCATATCTGTTGGGTGATCTCGCGATGAGAGAAAGATAATTGGTACATTTGAATGTGAGCGAATCATACGGCACCAATGAAAGCCATCAAATTTAGGAAGCTGAATATCTATGATAACTAAATCTGGTTTAATAGTAGTAAATTCCTGCATCACATTTGCGAAGTCCGTAATCCCATACACATCGTAAGACCAACCTTCTAAACGCTCCTTTATCTCTTGAAACAACGTTGTATCATCCTCGATCAACAGTAGTCTGAACATGAATCTCACCTCGAACAATATTTTCCATTAGTTAAAGTGTATAGCAAATAGTAGGCAGCTGTCACCATGATTAAGAAGTGAGCTTGGATGAAGGACAGACTCAGGTCGTTTTCGCATCTTTAATAATGTAGTGAGCAAGGGTGAGTATTACGTTATAATTTTTGTTAAATATTAGGCATGTTTATTGGTCCATAACATAATATGAATAGTAATATTTGACATTTATATTTTCCGGTATTTATAATGTTATTAAAGTGAATATAGGATAGATTCTCAATACAATTTACAAAGACTTTTACATATGAGCACTCAAGCAATGGAAGCATTGTTTGTGTGAAAATATGAATCTATGTCTTTGAAATGAGATTGAAATAAATCGGTATATATCACCACTTATTTGTGGTGTTGTATGCCGATTTTTGTGTTTTATTCGGTGCAAGAGGGGCAAAAATTATTTAAGGTTGCATTTGCGTGGGGTGTTTGTCGACTAGTTACCCAATTCGTGTCGAGTACGTACCCAATTGGTGTCGAATAAATACCCAATTCGTGTCGAATACGTACCCATTTGATGTCGAATAAATACCCAATTCGTGTCGAATACGTACCCAATTGATGTCGAATAAATACCCAATTCGTGTCAAATACGTACCCAATTAAAGTGTTTCTCTCTTAATGAGGGGATATTCAATTGTTGACGCTCAGTCAATAATGCGATTTTTATCGGGAGATCTGTACCGACCATTGTAAAAATAGGTGACGGTAGGATAAACCGACTATTTATAGGAGTTGCCAAGTTGTGTGTAGCGCACTACATGGCGCGTGACCCTTATAGGTAGTCGGTTTTTTTTATATATTAACTTGTTTCTTTAGGTTCTTATTTTTACTAATAAAAGGAGGCATCAGCCATGGATTGTTGGATGTGTGAAGGACATGGAGATTTGTTGTATGAAGAGGTTTATAAAAATGGAGAGTATGTTGGATTGGTGCTAGAGCGAACATCAATAGAGCTTACACTATGTCCATTGTGTAATGGTAGTGGATTTATTGAAAGTATAGATTAATAGGTAGTGCCAATAAGTGAAAAACGCAAGGGGAAAAATGGTTGGGAATCTATCTCAAAACTTTGAGAGCAATTGCTCTTAATACTACGAATGAATAGAGGGAGGCAGTTAATATGAAAAAAACACCGATTACAGTTGCGTACGGCGATGGCATTGGGCCAGAAATTATGTCTGCGACATTAAACATTTTAGATGCAGCCGGGGCACAGCTTGATATAGAAACAGTAGAGATTGGTGAGAAGGTCTATTTACGTGGTGGCATGAGTGGCATTGAACCCTCTGCTTGGGAATCGTTACGTCGGACTAAGGTGTTTTTAAAGGCACCAATTACTACACCTCAGGGCGGTGGATATAAAAGCCTTAACGTAACGACACGAAAAGCGCTAGGGTTATACGCAAACGTCAGACCAGCCGTTTCGTATTATCCCTTTGTCCAAACAAAGCATCCAGAGATGAATGTGGTGATTATCCGTGAGAACGAAGAGGATTTATATGCGGGTATTGAACACCGTCAAACGAATGATGTGTATCAATGCTTGAAGCTCATAACGCGGCCGGGAACAGAGAAGATCGTTCGCTACGCATTTGAGTATGCACGTAGCAACAAACGGAAGAAGGTGACGTGCTTTGTAAAGGATAACATTATGAAGTTGACGGATGGCCTCTTTAACAAAGTATTTGAAACAATCGGGCAGGAATATCCAGATATTGAAAAAGAGATGTGGATAGTGGACATTGGGGCAGCTAAGCTTGCTGCGAGCCCTGAAAATTTTGATGTTGTTGTCATGCCGAACTTATATGGTGATATTATTTCAGATATTGCGGCACAAATTTCCGGATCTGTCGGATTAGCTGGTTCGGCTAACATTGGCAATCATTGTGCAATGTTTGAGGCTATTCACGGCTCAGCGCCACGTAGAGCGGGGCAAAATATTGCCAACCCATCGGGATTATTACTAGGATCTGTTATGATGCTTCAGCACATCGGGCAAGTGGAGGTAGCTGAACGAGTTCATAACGGCTGGTTAAGAACGATAGAGGAAGGAATTCACACATACGATATATATAACGAGGGTGTGAGTAAGAGCAAAGTCGGCACAAAGGAATTTGCGAATGCTGTTATATCGAATTTAGGGAAAATACCTGAAACGTTACCATCGGTCTCTTATAAAAAAACAGACGCGTTTAAATCAATCAGTTCAACTAAGGTAAAAGCAGATAAAAAGCTTGTTGGTGTCGACATATTTTTAGATTGGGACAATGGGAGTCCCGAGCAGCTTGGTAGGCAGCTAGAGCTTATTTCACTGGGGAAGCTTGCTTTACAAGTGATTACAAATCGTGGCGTAAAAGTGTATCCGGATGGTTTCCCAGAAACATTTTGCACAGACCATTGGCGTTGTAGGTTTTTACGTGATGATGGCCAGCCAATTCTGGAGAGTGATATCGTGTCACTTTATCAAAAAATTATAGAAACTGACTTTCAAATTATAAAAACAGAGAATTTATACACCTTTGATGGTGAGCCCGGATATTCGGCAGTACACGGATAATATCATCCAAGACTAACAAAAGGTTCCAAAAACGACCATTATGTTATATTTTTTTGAAAATATCTTGAATTTTTTAAAGGATACTTCACATTTAATTCACAATCAAAAAGCTATTCTAGTAAAAAAACCAAAAGAAATTGAGGGAGAAGTAGTGGATTTGTATATCCACTACTTTTTTTAGCGAAAACCCTCATTCTATATAACATTCACACTGTGTAAACGAAGAAAAGAACCTTTGAAAGTTCAAATTCACCTCATATATATAACATGCTTTTTTGGTACAATTTTCATTGTGAAATAATTAACATAACAAATTAACAGATATTTAAACATTTCTACAGGAGGGATTACGTTGACAGAATTATTTTTGGCGAGGCTACAATTCGGAGCCACCACAATCTTTCACTTTTTATTCGTGCCAATGTCTATTGGGTTAGTGTTTATGGTTGCGCTAATGCAGACATTTTACGTTGTGAAAAACCAAGAGATTTACAAGAAAATGGCAAAGTTCTGGGGGCACTTATTTTTAATAAACTTTGCTGTTGGTGTTGTTACAGGTATTATTCAAGAGTTTCAGTTTGGTATGAACTGGTCAGAGTATTCAAGGTTTGTAGGAGACGTATTTGGCGCACCACTTGCTATTGAAGCGCTATTAGCATTTTTTATGGAATCTACTTTTATAGGTTTATGGATTTTCGGCTGGGATCGATTGTCTAAAAAAGTTCACTTAATGTGTATTTGGCTCGTATCGATTGGAACGATGTTTTCTGCATTATGGATTTTAGCTGCGAATGCATTTATGCAAGAGCCGGTGGGAATTGTTATTCGAAATGGACGAGCAGAGATGAATGACTTTTTCGCTCTTTTAAAAAATCCACAGCTGCTTGTTGAATTTCCTCACGTTATCTTCGGATCATTAGCAACAGGGGCATTCTTCATTGGTGGTGTAAGTGCGTATAAACTGTTGAAAAAACAAGAAGTTGAAATCTTCAAAAAGTCCTTTAACTTTGCAATGGTAGTTGCCATGGTGGGTGGTTTAGGTGTGGCTCTTAGTGGGCATGAACAAGCACAACATTTAATGGAGTCTCAACCAATGAAAATGGCGGCTAGTGAGGCATTATGGGAGGACAGTGGAGATCCTGCCGCTTGGAATATGTTTGCTATTATTGACACAGAAAATCAGCGCAATAATTTTGAAATAGCTATTCCATTTGCATTAAGTTATTTAACGTATGAAAAGCTTGAAGGATCCGTGCCAGGTATGCTTACCTTGCAAAAACAATATGAAGAAAAGTATGGACCAGGAAACTATATTCCACCTGTAAAAACAACATTTTGGAGCTTCCGAATCATGGTGCTTGCAGGAATGATTATGCTACTCGTAGCAGCAATGGGGCTCTGGTATAGCTACATAGAAAGACTAATGTCAAAAACGTTGTATCTTAAAATCATGGTCGGCCTTATTTCATTTCCGTTCATAGCAAATACAGCTGGATGGATCATGACAGAAATAGGACGTCAGCCTTGGACGGTATTTGGGTTGATGACTACGTCGGCATCGATATCACCGAATGTATCAGTGGCATCTTTATTATTCTCATTCATTGCATTCACGACTATATATACAGCACTGGCGGTCGTATTGGTGTACTTGTTTGTAAAAGAAATTAAAAAAGGCACAGAGCATCATTATGCTGTTCAAGATGATATTAATGTATCTGTCGACCCATTTGACAAGGAGGTGTATCAATAATGGCCTTAAGTGAATTATGGTTTATATTAGTAGCTGTTTTATTTATCGGTTTCTTTTTTCTAGAAGGCTTTGATTTTGGCGTAGGGATGGCTAGCAGATTTCTAGGGAGAAATGAATTTGAACGAAGAATACTTGTGAATACAATCGGCCCTTTCTGGGATGCAAATGAAGTATGGCTATTAACAGCGGGGGGAGCAATATTTGCCGCGTTCCCTCATTGGTATGCAACAATGTTTAGTGGATATTATATTCCATTTGTGTTCGTCCTTCTTGCCCTGATCGGTAGAGGGGTTGCGTTCGAATTTAGAGGAAAAGTGGAAGACATTCGCTGGGTAAAATCGTGGGATTGGATCATCTTTATCGGTAGTATTTTACCGCCTTTCTTATTTGGCGTCTTGTTCTCTAGTATATTAAGAGGAATGCCGATTGATGAAACGATGACATTGCGCGCAGGATTTACTGATTATGTTAACGTGTATACTGTTGCAGGTGGCGTTGCTGTTACACTATTATGTTTTTTCCACGGTCTTATGTTTACAGCCCTAAAAACAGTAGGAGATTTGCAGGAGCGTGCGCGTGAATTAGCGGGGAAGGTTATGTATGCCTTGCTTCTTGCACTAGTAGCATTCGTTGCTTTATCTTACGTGGAGACAGACTTATTTACTTTCAGAGGGAATGTGACAATACCGATGATTGTTGGGGTTGTTATATGTTATGCAGTTGCTATTCTAATGCTAAAGCAAAAGCGTGATGGAATCACATTTATTCTTAGTGGCGCTGGAATTGCTCTTACAGTAGCTTCTTTATTTGTAGGACTTTTCCCACGAGTGATGATTAGCTCTTTAGGAAGTGCCTATGACTTAACGGTCTATAATGCTGCATCAGGGGCGTATTCACTAAAGGTCATGACCATTGTAGCCTTTACGTTGTTACCCTTTGTGCTAGGATACCAAATATGGAGCTATTATGTATTTCGTAAGCGTGTCGATGGGAAGGACATGGTTTATTAATGGATAAAGATTTACTTCGATATAAAGGCATGAAAACTATCTTATCTACTTTAATTGGATTAAGCATTCTTCAAGGAGTGTCCATCATTCTGCAGGCCATATGGCTTGCAGAGGTGGTCACTCATCTTTTTAATAAAGGACCTATTCATATGGTCTATTCGGAAATGCTATATTTTCTCCTGACATTTCTTATGCGGCATGCCATTCATCACCTCAAGCAAAAGATTGTCTTTAAATACGCAGACACAATAGGTGCAGACTTAAGAAATAAAGCTTTAGACAATCTTTTTCAACTGGGGCCTCGGGTTTCAAAGAAGCTAGGTACAGGAAATGTAGTGACTCTTTTGTTAGAGGGAGTGACACAGTTTAAGCAATACATCATGATATTCCTACCCAAAATGTCAAGCATGGCGGTTGTTCCTGCTTTAATCGTTATTTACATTCTTCTGCAAGACCGTACTTCTGCTATTATTCTCATTGTAACGCTACCAATTCTGATCATGTTCATGATTTTACTAGGATTAGCTGCTCAAAAAAAAGCAGACAAGCAATGGAGTATGTACCGTGTGTTATCAAATCATTATGTGGATTCATTACGAGGACTAGAGACGTTAAAGTATTTAGGACGAAGTCGAGCACATACAGATAAAATTAAAGATGTTAGTGAACGTTATCGAAAAACGACAATGGGCACATTGAAAATGGCTTTCTTATCGTCATTTGCAATGGATTTCTTTACGATGCTTTCCGTCGCTACCGTTGCGGTGTTTTTAGGCTTACGACTAGTTGAAGGGGAAATGACGTTACAGGTCGCGCTTGCGATATTAATTTTAGCGCCAGAGTATTTTTTACCTATTAGAGAAATAGGATCAGATTATCATGCGACTTTAAATGGTATGGAAGCGGGAAAGAAGCTATTAAACATTGTCTCAATGCCAAAGTTTCAATACAAACAAGGTAAGCCGCTTAAAGTGTGGAATCAGTCCTCCTATTTAAGAATTTCGTCTGTTGCTGTTCAGCATGATGAAGAAAGTGCCCCTTCCCTTACAAATGTGAATGTAACGTTAAATGGTTTCAAAAAAGTTGGTATCGTAGGAGAAAGTGGTGCAGGTAAATCAACGTTAGTTGACGTTATTGGTGGATTTGTTGAAGCGAGTTCAGGCCAGATTGGGATTGACGGCCAATCTTTTAATCATTTACAGCGAGAGGATTGGCAGAAACAACTAAATTATATTCCTCAGCATCCATATTTATTTCATGAAACGATTAGGCATAATATTGCTTTTTATAAGCCAGATGCATCGGAAGAAGAGGTTAGATGGGCAGCGCAACAAGCAGGTCTTACTAAAGTTATTGAGGAGCTGCCACATGGTTTGGATGAAAAAATTGGAGAAGGAGGGCGTATGCTAAGTGGGGGACAAGCACAACGTGTTGCCATCGCGCGTGCTTTTCTTGATAATCGGCCGATATTATTATTAGATGAACCAACAGCTCATCTTGATATTGAAACAGAATATGACCTGAAACAAACGATGTTATCGTTGTTTGAAGAAAAGCTAGTTTTTCTTGCTACGCATAGACTTCACTGGATGGAAAACATGGATTATATATATTTCCTCAAGCACGGTGAGGTTGCTGAAGAGGGTACTCATGAACAATTAATACAGAAAAAAGGATATTACTATGAAATGGTTCAAACGCAAATGGGGGATATGTCATGAATGACAAAGGATGGATTGTTCCTTACTTAAAAGAAAACAAGCTGCTACTCATATGTGTCGTATTATTAGGGCTTGTAACGGTGTTTGCAGCGTCGTTTCTAATGTTCACGTCGGGTTATTTAATTTCGAAAGCAGCTACAAGGCCGGAAAATCTGCTACTCATTTATATTCCGATTGTAGGGGTCCGAACATTTGGTATCACTAGAGCGGTTTCTCGTTATGTGGAAAGGCTAGTTGGACATAACGTCGTTTTAAAAATCCTTTCTAACATGAGGGTAAAGGTGTATCGGAACATTGAGCCAAATGTACTGCATCCTTCTATGAAAATAAAAACAGGAGATGTATTAGGTTTGTTAGCAGATGACATTGAGCGTTTGCAGGACATCTACGTAAAAACAGTGTTTCCTAGTTTAGTTGGCTTGTTTTTATATGGAATATGTATTATTGTGCTTGGTCTCTTCTCCTGGCCATTTGCCATATTAGTGGCAATCCTTGCAGGTGTACTCGTATTTTTATTCCCATTTGTGTCGCTATTAGTGACGAAGGCAACTGTGAAAAAAATAAAAAACAATAGGCATACATTATATGAAAAGTTAACAGATGCCATATTAGGTATAAGTGAATGGCAATTTAGCGGACGACAAGCAGCATTCATTAAAGACTACGAATCGCAAGAGCACGAGTTATTATTGCTAGAGCAAAAGCGTGCGAGTTTTATTAGGTGGAGATTTTCTCTTGCGCAAGTAGTAATCGCAAGTATGGTAGTAGTTATGTTGTTTTGGACCGCTGCCGAAACGTCAGGGGGGGCTTTTGCACATACGCTTATTGCAGCGTTCGTCTTAGTTCTATTCCCTTTAACAGAAGCATTTGTACCTTTATCGGATGCTGTTAGTGAAATTCCTTCTTATCAAGATTCAATTGACCGTCTTTCGAGGCTACCTGATTCAAATGAGACTAAGCAAGAGGACATAATCAAGGATACATGCAATATTAAGTTACAGCTTAAAAATGTGTCGTTTCAGTACGAAGAAAATCAAACAGTTAATAACGTATCCTTTACAATGAATCAAGGAGATATTATAGCGTTACTCGGACCAAGTGGTGCTGGTAAGTCTACCATCATGAAGCTTATTCAAGGCGTGTTATTGCCTTCCAGTGGATCTGTGACAATGAATGGTGTTCATACAAGTCAAGTAGGCTCTTTTATACCTAATTTGATAGCTATTTTACAGCAGCAACCCCACTTGTTTGATACGACGATATTAAATAATATTCGACTCGGCAATCCAAATGCGTCGGATGAAGATGTATATGAGGCGGCTAAACAGGTGAAGCTACACGATTATATTTCATCATTGCCAAAAGGTTATCACACTCCCATGCATGAAACAGGCATGAGATTTTCTGGTGGGGAGAGACAACGCGTCGCGTTAGCAAGAATTCTTTTGCAGGACACCCCCGTTGTCATTTTAGACGAGCCAACAGTAGGGCTGGATCCTATCACAGAAAAACAGCTGATGACAACTGTATTTGAAGTGCTGCAAGGTAAAACAATTTTATGGATCACACATCACTTAGCGTTTGTGCATATGGCAGACCAAGTACTATTCCTTGATAAAGGGGAAATTGTGTTGCAAGGTACACATGAGCAATTAATGAATACAAATACACGCTACGCACGATTATATGAACTGGATATGCCTAGGTCAAAAAGCGTAGTATGAAATTGTAGGGGAGTCACAAGTAGGTTAAACCTATTTCTGAGCCCCTTTTTTCTATTTTTTTATAATAAATAAAAAAAGAAAGAAAGAATAACCACGTGCATGTCGAAGTAATATATTAAATTTGTATGCATTCTTAAAAAAAGGTCTTGGGGTGATGGCAATGATTAAAAAGCTTGGGTATGACAAACATGTACAGCTTGAACACAATGCGAAGCGTTTATGTGGTCTTTGGTTAGTATTCATCGGAGGAGTCATTGTACTTGCGACTGTAATAGGAGGCCCCTTTGTTTTAAATCCCTTTATTTTCATGATAGGTTACGGAGTAGGTATATACCTTACCGATTTTAATAAATGGGTGCAGCAGAAATTCACTGATGGGGATTTGTCGAAGTTTCAATTGAAGATGTCCAAGTATGGTGTCATGTCCTTATTTCCTTTAATGTTCATGTTGGGAGGCCCTTTTATCCCGAGTGGAGACTGGAGGATGGTTTGGTTGGGCACATTTTTAGCAACAGGCATTCATTTTTTCCCATTTTACTATGTGCACGGTAAATCCATGATTTATCTGGCTATTGTATGTTCGGTATTGGCAATCGTCGGAATGTTCATGAAAGAAATTCCATTCATCTATTTTGGCATAATGGATGGCGGTGTGAAAACTATATTCGGAATTTATTTATTATTTTTCACAAACCGAGTTACTAGTAACAACTCGCAAAATAAAAATGCCTTCAAGTTAAACAGATCCGTTTGATTATAGGGAATAAACAATAAATAACAGGTCTTTTAGAGATGGATGAGCACTCTTATTCGTATCTCTTTTTTTCTTTTCATATTCGAAGAGAGCCCTTAATGAAAGTGAGACGGATTCAATGAAAATGTTTTACGATGGACAAGAAGAGAGCCATGATTTCAGATGTGAAATCATGGCTCTTTTCAGTGTGAATTTAAGTTAAATGCAAATCCATTTTTTCTCCGCCTTAACAAGAGTTATCAAAGTGCTTAAGTAGGCGAGATGAAGGCGTTATATGGAGGGCGTATTATTACCTGATATAAAATGCTCGAACACAATATGTGAATAACGAGTTCTGCACCATTCTACTATCATTGTTTATGTTGTATGAATTGGTAACGTTTTTTTGCATTTATCTTAACTGATAATTGACTTCCGTTGTGCAGTAACCTACCATACATAATTGTTAAATCTTATTTAACGCTTGCTTTAAATCTTCTATTAAATCCTCACTGTCTTCAATGCCAACAGACACTCGAATCAATCCATCGACAATCCCTAATTCATTACGTCGTTCTTTTGGGATGGAGGCATGTGTCATTTTAGCAGGAACAGAAATTAAGCTTTCCACGGCACCAAGACTTTCTGCAAGTGTGAAAAAGGAGGTGCCTTCTAAAACTTTGTCCGCTGCTGCTGCACTACCTACATCGAATGAGATCATACCACCAAATCCACTCGCTTGTTGTTTGGCTATGTGATGACCCTTATGGTTAGGTAAGCCAGGATAATAGATGGTACCTACTTTAGGATGCTCTTTTAAAAATTGAACAATATCGTGTGTGTTTTTTTCAATAGCTTCCATTCGTAGTGCTAATGTTTTGATACCACGCATGAGCAACCAAGAATCCTGAGGGCCAAGAACTCCGCCAACAGAGTTTTGGACAAAATGCAAATCCTCTGCTAAGCTTTCAGTCTTAACTACGACTAAGCCAGCAACCACATCACTATGCCCTCCGATATATTTAGTCGCGCTATGAACGATAATATCTGCACCTAAATCAAGAGGCTGCTGCCAATATGGTGTAGCAAATGTGTTATCAACAATTAACAATAAGTTATTTTCTTTAGCAATGTTTGACATCGCTTGTATATCAGTGATTTTTAAAAGAGGGTTAGTCGGTGTCTCAATGTAAAGGGCCTTTGTATTAGGTTGAATAGCCTCTTTTACTTTATCAGGGTTACTTGTGTCTACAAAGGTGTGCTCAATATTATAGCGATTTAGCACCTTTGTCATAAGACGGTACGTGCCACCGTATACATCATCAGTCATGATGATATGATCCCCGGCATTTAGTAGCATCATCACGGCACTGATGGCGGACATACCTGAGCCGAAAGCAAATCCAGCTGTTCCATTTTCTAAGTCTGCGATGACTGTTTCAAGAGCATATCTTGTTGGATTGCCTGTTCTAGAGTATTCATATCCGCTATGTTTACCTGCCGCTTCTTGTTTGTACGTACTTACTTGATAAATAGGCACAGAGACGGCACCTGTTACTTTATCGCCAGTGATGCCACCATGCACCATTTTAGTCTTACGTTTCATAAGAAAACTCCTTTATTAATGTTCTATATAGTAGTAGGCTAGCTCCAGTACTAAGGCTTCGATGTCTGATGGACGTCACCTTTTAGTATGAGGACCGATACTAGAGTATGCTTTAGAAGCTTATCGGTTCTTAACAAAGCCCTTGTTCTTCTTTAGTAAGAATAAATATCTTTACTCAAATACCGCTCGCTGCTATCAGGAAAAATGGTAACGATGTTTGTGCCTGCTTTTGCAACTCTTGCTTCTTGCAAGGCAGCGTAAAAAGCTGCACCTGATGAGCTACCAACGAGAAGGCCCTCTTTTTTAGCTAACTGTTTAACATACGCAAACGCATCTTGATCCGAAACGGTGTGAATCGCATCAAAATAACTAGGATTCATATACTCAGGGAGGAATTCCATGCCAATTCCTTCTGTATCATGCGACCCAGCTTCCCCACCAGCTATTACGGATCCCTCAGGTTCAACAATGCATGTTTTTATTTGTGCCTTCATTTCTTTCAAGAACTGAGCTGTTCCCATAAAGGTTCCCCCGGTACCTGCACCAGCAACAAACACTTGAACGTCCCCGTTTAAATCGTGCCATATCTCTGGTCCTAGTGATTTATAATAGGTTCTTGGATTAACAGGGTTAGAGAATTGCTGAGGGGAATAACTATTTGGTATCTCCTTTAGCAATTGCTCTGTTTTTGCAATCGCACCACTCATGCCGTCATTCGTTGGTGTATGAATGATTGTGGCACCGAGTGCTTTCATTAAAGCCTGCTTTTCTTTGCTAAACTTCTCGGGTACACAAAAGATTACGTTTATCCCGTGGTCAATAGCTGCCAACGCAAGGCCTATACCAGTATTTCCAGCAGTTGGCTCGATTATCGTACCACCTTTAGACAACTTTCCTGTTGTGAGCGCATCTTCAATGAGTTCACGCCCTAACCGGTCCTTGATACTACCTCCTGGATTATAAAACTCTAACTTTGCAAATATACGAACACCCTTCGGAAGGGGGAATTTCGTAATCTCAACTAACGGTGTGTTTCCGATTAATTGATGTACATTTTTATACAAAGTCATACTTTAATAGCTCCTTACTCAGCAAAAACTTGATGCCACTCGTTTTTCCCAGCTAGCATCTTAGCTGCTATTTCTTTCGCTCCTTCAAGACTGTGGTTGGCTGCCCAGCCACATTGCACTTCATTACAAGCGGGTACTTCATCAGCTGCTAGAACATCAAGTAGTGTTTTTTCAAGTGCATGAACAACGTCATCAAAGCTATTATTATTTAAAATTGCCAAGTAAAAGCCTGTTTGACACCCCATCGGGCTAATGTCTAGTACATTATCAATATGGTTGCGAATATTTTCAGCCATTAAGTGCTCAATAGAATGAAGGCCAGCCATATCCATATGCTCTTTATTTGGTTGGCAAAATCTAATATCGTACTTATACACTTGGTCTCCCTTTTGACCAGTCGTTACGCCAACAAGGCGAATATAAGGTGCTTTTACCTTTGTATGGTCTAGATTAAAGCTTTCTACATTCATTTTTTTTGTCATGTTATATCACTCCTGTAATTATTGTTTTTCAGCTACCATTAACCAAACAAATTCATTCATCTTGTCAAATTTTATAGAAAAGCCGTTGTCTTCAAACATGGCTCGTAAATCGTCAAGCATGGCATAATACTCTGTTGATAAGTCTTGTAAAAGGTCATTAAAGTTATTTGCCTTTGCTTTATTGAAAATTGATTGCTTAGCTTCTTCGCTTTCATAAGCAGTATCAGCGAAAATTACCTTTCCTCCAGAAGAAAGCAAGTTTGCAAATTGCTTGATTGCTAGGTTTTTTTCATCGTCTGTTAAGTGATGAAAGGCGTATGAACTAACAATCGAGTCAATAGGTGAATCTATACTAGGGTAATTTAAAAAATCCCCATCTAGAATGTGCATGGTGGGAAGTTTAGTTTGGGCTGCTTCACGCATAGCGGCTGAAGGCTCTATACCTATAACTGTATGACCAGCTTCTATAAGCTTATTAGACAGATTACCTGTCCCGATTCCAAACTCAAGAACGATGCCCTTCGCTTCGGATGTCACTCTATCTAAAATAGATTCATATCCATCGAATACCGCTCGATATTGTGGGTCATATCCTGCCACTGTGGCGTCGTAGGTGGTTGCCCATGTTTCAAATAAATCAACGAACTCTCTACCCATATCATTCATCTCCCGTAAAGGTTTGTTTTAATTCATACTAATATACTATGAATAGTAGGGATTATTGTTAACACTATATCACATAAAATATTGCTAAATCAATTTGTTTGTTTTTAAAGGAACAATTTATTGCTTTTATCAGAGGATAAAACATGATGTCGCATAATGAATTATGCTTTCCTTCAAATTCAAAATACTAGACGTATAGGGGCTTAATAAAGAGGATAATACTTTCTTTATAAGCTAATTCAATTTGTATTTGAAACTTACTAAGGGTAAGATGAAGATTCAGATAAAAGATAATTGAAAAAGGTATGAGTCTAGCAAAAAAAGTTGCTAGTTAATATAAATGTTAGGATGAGATGATGTCAAAAGAGGTAGCAGTTAAAATAGGTGTAAAGTATGCTAAGCAATACAAAATGGGATATCCACTAATACAAGAAAAGGCGATTATGAATAAGCAAGTATTATCACAAGAAGGCACAATTATGAGGCTTATTGATGAGAAAAATACGTTTATTGCAAAGGCATTTTACGGCAAACAAAATAAAGGATATGGCTGGGTTTTAACGCATACGGAGGAAGAAAAAATTGACCAATCATTTTTTCAAAGAAAATTAGAAGCGGCGATTCATAAGCGGGAAAAGTTATTTGCCGATAAAGACACAACAGCATTTAGGGTGTTCAATGCAGAAGGTGATGGGATTGGTGGGTTAACCATTGATTATTTCGCTGGGTATTACTTAATCAATTGGTATAGCATCGGTATTTATCAATTTCACGAATATGTACTTACGTCGCTAAATAACCTTGTTGACTACAAAGCGATTTATCAGAAAAAACGATTTGACACGCACGGTCAATATATTGAAGAGGATGGATTCGTCGCGGGTCAAAGAGGTGAGTTTCCCATTATCGTGAAAGAAAATGGCGAGAATTTTGCTGTTTATTTGAATGAAGGAGCGATGGTGGGGGTATTTCTTGATCAACGGGAAGTAAGGCGAACGATACGAGATAAATATGCAGCAGGAAAGCGTGTATTAAATACTTTCTCCTATACGGGGGCATTTTCAGTATTCGCTGCAAAAGGTGGCGCTTTAAAGACAACAAGTGTGGACTTGGCCAACCGAAGTTTAGCAAAAACAATAGAACAATTTAGTATTAATAACATTGACTACGAAGCACAAGACATTATTGTTGAAGATGTATTTCATTATTTTAAATATGCAGCCAGAAAAAAATTGAAGTTTGATGTGGTGATTCTCGATCCTCCTAGTTTTGCTCGGTCAAAGAAATTCACCTTCAGTGCTGCTAAAGATTATAAAAATCTTCTGAAAGAGGCTATAACAATAACGAGTGATAACGGTGTAGTTGTAGCATCAACAAATTGTGCTACATTTAATATGAGAAAATTTAAAGAGTTTATCGAGACAGCTTGTAAAGAGTCAAATGTGACTTATACAATAAAAGAAGAATTTACACTTCCCGAAGATTTCCGTACAAGTCCATCATTTAAAGAAGGCAATTACTTAAAAGTGGTGTTTTTTCAAATTGCACGTCAAAAAGGAGAATAAAACGTAATGTAAAGAGCTTGGTTTCGTATACAAGCTCTTATTATGCGCGAAAATGAGTGGGAGTCTTTTGCGCAAATAGGCGAGGAAGCTGCGCGAATAAGTGGTAAAGTTGCGCAATTAGGCAGGGAAGCTGCGCGAATAAGGAGAAAAGTGATGATCTGCAAGTAGCCCTTACTACCAAGAATACTATAAAAGCGATTCCACAAATTAAAGCACTAAATGGCCAAATCGAAAACGACTCATTCCATTATGGAAGGAAGGGATAATTATGATCCATATTGAAACCGAACGTTTACTTTTGCGTGACTGGATTGCGACGGATTTGAATGTTTTTAGGGAGATGAATGCAGACCGAGAAGTCATGGCTTACTTCCCTAACACACTAACGAACGAAGAAACAGACCGCTTTTATCATGCTATTCAACGTGAATGGCAAACGGAGGGGTACGGTCTGTATGCGGTAGAAGTAAAACATACACATCGCTTTGTTGGTTTCATTGGCTTTCATAAAGCGACCTTTGAAGCGGATTTCACACCTTGTGTGGAAATAGGATGGCGACTAGCAAAGGCAGCTTGGGGACAAGGTTATGCTACAGAAGGAGCAAGCGCATGCTTGGAACACGGATTTCGGCATCTTGGCCTCCATGAGGTGTATAGCTTTACATCAAAAATAAATCAACCATCAATTCATGTGATGGAAAAAATAGGGCTGCAAAACCTTAAGGAATTTAATCATCCGAAACTATCTCCTACAAGTAAGTTATCAAGGCATGTATTATATCATATAGCAAAATCAGATTATAAATATCCAGTAACTTACTAGAAATAGCTTCTTCATAGCTATTTCAAACTATATGTAAAACGAATATAATACTTGTATTGTAATTAAAAGTCACAATCTGGGGGGATTGCATTGACAGAGAAACAATTTTGCAGAACACTCATTGTTGACGATGAGATTTTGATTCGCCAAGGCATTAAGCATTATTTAGATTGGGAGCAAGAAGGATTTCAAATTGTCGGAGAGGCTTCGAACGGTGAGGAAGCACTTGCGATAATTGATGTTGTTCACCCACACATTATCATTACGGATATCATGATGCCGATTATGGATGGGGAAGAACTTACAAGAATTGTGAAGGAAAGATACCCACACATTGAAGTTATTATTTTAAGTAGCTATGGTGAATTCGACTATGTTCGCTCCACATTTCAGAGTGGAGTCGTAGACTATATTTTAAAGCCAAAGCTTGACGCGAAGAGCTTATTACAGGTATTACGAAAAGCGGCCAAACGCATTCCTTCTCTGAATATCGTGGACCAAGTCAGCGGTCACCAACGTATTGAGCACATTATAGATAGACTACTAGCGGGCTATGAACCACTCCATGATTTAAGCGCCATGAATGAAACCTTTCCTTTTGACTGTTTCCGCTTATTAGCTATCAAGCCAACCATTATTTTTAGCTATGAATCTTTGAAGGAAAACGTGGTCGACCGGATGACCACAGAGCAGGATATTGCCGCTTACCATATCCCGTCGATTAAAGAACAAGTTGTGTTTCTTCTTAATTACAATGAAAAAACGGATATTGTCAACAGCATGAATGAGTGGCTAGTAGAAAACAACTTACAAGGTGCTCTTACCGAAATGTTTATAGATTTACTCGAAATTGAAAACGCCTACAATAAAGGGTTGAAAACTTTATTGCAAGCTCATTTTTATTTGCCGAATAGTAATCTGTTAGTGGAAAAACATTTATCGAAGCTAGACATTACGTTTGAGAGCTTCAATTTAGATTGGTTTATAGAAGAGTTTAAGCGAGAGCATTTTGCTGAAACGTTTGATTATTTAATGAAACATGCCGCACTAATGTCAGGCCATTACACACTAGATATTTATGAGTACAAGGCTTTTTTTAATAACATCATATTTAACATAGCTGTTTTGCTTAACAATATGCAATATGATGTGAAGGAATTAGAAAGTAAAAAGTATGTTTTCTTTAAAAGAATTGATGAGGCACATAATGCGCAAGAAGTTGTTGATGTGTTGAGTGAGTATATAGAAAAAGTAAAAGAATGCATTCAAACAAAACATGGACAAGCTCAAAATCCTAACATGCAGCTAATTAAGGAGTATGTAGAGGCGCACTATGCGGAGTCACTTACTTTAACTGAAGTGGCCAAGCATTTTCATTTTAACCCTTCTTATTTGTCTAGCTTCTTTTCAGCGCACAACAACGAGAGCTTTGTAGAGTTTTTAAGTAGGGTTCGAATAGATAAGGCTACTAAACTTTTAGCAAATCATGATATAGCCATTTCTGATGTTGGGGAGATGGTTGGGTATTCTGATCACAGCTACTTCTGTAAAGTATTTAAAAAAATAAAAGGACAGTCACCAAGCCAATATCGCAGAAAGAAAAAATTCTAATAAGAGTGGTTTAATATGAAATTAATTCCTGAAAAATATAAATACAATGGTTTGTTTATTATCATGTTCGGTGTAACTTTTTTAATGATAATAATCGTGTCCGTTACCATTACTTTGACTACAATCCGTATGTCGGAACAATTCTTCTTAGAGAAATTTAGTATTACGAATGCTAAAGTCATCAATCAAATTAAGGATAGCTTGGAGTCTTTTAATTATTCCATCGTTTTGGCCTCTAATAACCTTTTGCAAAGTGGAACTATTAAAGGGTTTCTCACGGAAAAAGAAACGAATGCAGAAAAAATGCTTTCGATATACAACGTATCTGAACAAATGAAACGAATTAAATCGAATTTAGATGCTTACAAGATTAGTGCGATTATAACTGGTCAAAATGGTATGATTTACTCCACGAACAGAGAATACTGGCCGATTTCAGATGAAGATTTAAAGACTAGTATGATTACTCGTAAAACGTTAATTGAACCGAAAAAGCTGATGTATCATTATGATTATCGACCACAGCTTGGGAATAAATCGTACATCGTCGCATCAAGGGCCTTAATGGTACGCATATCTGGCCATGTATATGGCTCCATGTATATCGCTATGGAAGAACGAGAGTTTCGGAAGCTATTTAGCAATTACACAAGTCCTGGTAATGATGCTTTTATCGTTAATAAAGATGGCATCATAGTTTCAAGTAGTCGGGATGAACTAATTGGGAGGAAAGATACGCAGCTTTTAACATATGTGGATAGAATTCAAGACGGCTCTCATAATTATATTGTCGATACGTTTATGGATAAAGACTATATCATTTTAGCTGAGTATTTACCGTCATTTGATATGTATTTATTTAACACGATCGATAAGGAGCTGGCTATAGGAGATCTTATTGATAAAAAGAAAATTTTCTTTATATCGATGGGTGTTGTTTTTATTGCGTTAATTATCGTCTTTTTAGCAACAAGAAGGCTAACAAACTCATTATCGAATCTTGTAAGACAAATTGCGAGTACTTCAAAGCACGATTTCCATCAATATGTATCTGTTACAGGCACATATGAAACAAGGAAAATTGGACATGCATTTAACGCTATGCTTGATGAACTGCATGAATACGTTGATCAGCTTGTTTTGTCGCAAAAGCAGAGGCGAAATGCTGAGCTAGCGGCTTTGCAGCAGCAAATAAATCCTCATTTTTTATACAATACGTTAACGTCAATAAAATTTATGGTCATGCAAGGAAGTAAAGAAGAAGCAAATGAAACGATTAATGCGTTAATTTCATTACTTCAAAATACTTTAGGGCATATTAATGAGACCGTAACAGTCGAGCAAGAGGTCGAGAATCTAAAAAATTATGTGCTCATTAACCAAAAGCGTTATGGAGAAAGAGTGAAGGTGAATTACTTTGTTGCACCAGACTGCTCGGATATTCACATTCCTAATCTCATATTACAGCCTTTTATTGAAAATGCATTTTTCCATGCTTTTAATCGAAAGCAATCAGGAAATATCAATGTTTTTGCTTGGAAGGAGGATAAATCGCTCGTCTGTGAAGTGATGGATAACGGAGATGGTATGGAGTTGACCGATAATAGTACTTTACCAGCTTCAAAACGTAAGCAGCAGCGGTTTACAGGCATAGGTATTCATAATGTAAATGAACGTATCCGCCTTATATACGGTGACGAATATGGTGTAACTATTCATAGCGTGCTCGGAGAGGGCACAACGGTAAGGATTACAATTCCAATATAAAAAAAGTCATAAAATATAAAAATAGTCAAAGTATTTACAAGTAAGCGTTTTCATGTCGTAAAAATAAGACAAGTTTAGATTAATAATGTCCTAACAGGTAAAACCCTCAAGGTGCTAACATTAAAACTGTAAGAGATAGCGCTTACAAAAAACTTAAACATCCATATTTGGGGGGAATAATAGTGAAAAAGCTGTTAGCACTATTTTTAGTTACTTTGTTGTTTTTAGCTGCATGTTCTTCAGGAGCTAGTAATGAAAGCACAACGAATGACTCTGAAGGCAAAGATACTGAGAAAACAGATGAAACAAACGAAATAACAATTTGGGCTTGGGATCCAAACTTTAATATTAAAGCATTAAATCTTGCAAAAGACGCATATCAGTCAGTTAACCCTGACCTTAACGTGACAATCGTTGAAAACGCACAAAATGACATCGTGCAAAAGCTTAACACTAGCTTAAGCTCTGGCACTACAAAGGGCTTACCAAACATCGTGTTAATTGAAGATTATCGCGCACAAAGCTTTTTACAGGCGTATCCTGATGCGTTTGAAAAATTAACAGGTGCATTCAATGCAGATGACTTCGCATCGTATAAAATCGCAACGACTAGCTTAGACGGAGAAAATTATGCGTTACCGTTTGATACGGGCGTAACTGGTTTATATGTAAGAACGGATTATTTAGAGCAAGCAGGCTACACAGTAGAAGATGTTACAAACATTGACTGGGATCAATATATTGAAATCGGGAAAAAAGTGAAGGAAGCAACAGGAAAGCAAATGCTATCACTAGATCCTAACGACTTAGGCTTAGTACGTATGATGATTCAATCAAGTGGTAAGTGGTATTTGAAAGAAGACGGTGTAACACCTGATTTAGCTGGAAACGAAGCGATTAAAGAAGCGTTCTCTATCTACAAGCAACTAATTGAGGCTGACCTAGTTAGACCTAACTCTGATTGGAGCCAATTCTTAGCCGGCTTTAACAGTGGAGAAGTAGCTTCTGTACCAACAGGTAACTGGATTACACCATCTATTAAGGCTGAAGCATCTCAATCTGGTAAATGGGCAGTTGTAGGACAACCAAGTTTGCCTGGCATGGAATCAGTCAATGCATCTAACTTAGGTGGAAGCTCATGGTACGTATTGAATGTACCTGGTAAAGAGCATGCGGTAGATTTCTTAGCAAAAACTTTTGGTTCTGATGTTGAGTTATACCAAAAGTTCATTAAAGAAATTGGAGCAATGGGTACGTACAAGCCTGCTGCTGAAGGTGAAGCTTATCAAGGTGCTGATGAGTTCTTCGGAGGACAAGCTATTATCGCTGACTTTGCTGCATGGACGGAAGAAATTCCTCAAGTAAACTATGGTCTACACACGTATGCAATCGAGGACATACTTGTTGTTGAAATGCAAAACTATCTACAAGGAAAAGACATTGATAAAGTGCTAGAAGATGCACAAAAACAAGCTGAAGCACAAATTAGATAGTTTAGTTTGTAAGCACATCTAGTACGAATAAGTCTGATAAGCACGTAAATAAATAGCTTGAGGTAAAGCCTCGGAACACTCGCATGCTTCTCCCTGTTAGGTATTACGGAGCAATCTGATATTCAGGCGAGAGATCCGAGGTCTTTATTTTAAAAAACAACATGTAACCCGCCCTTAGTATGTTTAGTGTCCATAGAGAAAGCAAGGAGTTGACCTTTTATGATACCAGCAAAAGTTAAGCAAAGTACGAATGTTAGAACATCGTCAGTAAACAAAAATCACCGTTTAAAAAGCACAATCATCGGTTGGTCCTTTGTTATATTATCTGCGGTATTAATATGCCTCTTTTATTTTTACCCAATGATACAAGCGCTTATTATGTCCTTCAAATCAGGAACAGGAACAAATTTATCCTTCGTTGGATTTGATAACTATGTACGCCTATTTGGGGATCCGACATTTAAAGCAACTGTTGTAAATACAGTGATTTATCTTATCGTTCAAGTACCAATTATGATTATACTCGCACTATTTATCTCCGTATTGCTAAATGACAAAACGTTAAAGTTAAAAGGCTTTTTTCGTACAGCTATCTTTCTACCGTGTGTAACATCTTTAGTTGCTTACTCGGTAATTTTCAAATATTTATTTGGTATAGATGGCATAATTAATATCATGCTTACGAAGCTAAACATTATCGAGCAGCCTTTACAATGGTTAACAGACCCTGTGTTGGCTAAAATCACAATCATTATTGCTATTACATGGCGTTGGACTGGCTATAATATGATTTTTTACTTATCAGCTCTACAAAATGTTGACCAATCTATTTATGAAGCAGCTCGCATTGATGGGGCTTCAGCAGTGCAACAGTTTTTCAAAATTACGATTCCGATGCTTAAACCAATTATTTTATTTACATCAATTACGTCAACAATCGGTACGCTTCAGTTATTCGATGAAGTTATGAATATTACAAGAGGTGGTCCTGGTAACGCAACTATGACGATTTCTCAATATATTTATAACTTATCGTTTAAATACACACCGGACTTTGGGTATGCAGCAACCGTTTCATATACGATCGTTATTATGATTGTGCTATTCTCTATCCTTCAGTTTAAAGCGGCAGGTGATAAAAATGCGTAAGTTTAATAAAATTCTAGGATACTTGTTTCTATCTGTAGTAGCACTTGTCTCGATATTTCCTTTTTTGTGGATGATTGTAAGTGCAACGAATGAGTCGGTTGATGTTACAAAAGGGCGACTTCTTCCGGGCACAGCCTTTATTGAAAACTTTCAAAAACTACTAGATACAGCCGATATTGGAACGGCATTCATGAATTCAGCAAAAATTTCCCTAGCTACTACTGTACTATCATTACTTATAGCGTCCCTTGCAGGATACGGGTTTGAGATTTACAGAAGTAAAGCAAAAGATATGGTATTCAACTTCTTACTATTATCTATGATGATCCCATTTGCGGCTTTAATGGTACCGTTGTTCAGAATGTTTGGGAAGATTAGTCAAGTAGCTCCTTTTATTGGTATTGACACACTTTCGGCGGTAGTTTTACCAACCTTAACGACTGCATTCCTTATTTTCTTCTTCCGTCAAAGCACGAAGATGTTTCCTAGAGACATATTAGAAGCAGGGAGAATAGATGGGCTAACAGAATTAGGTGTGTTTTTTAGAATTTATGTACCAACGATGAAAACAACATACGCAGCAGCGGCTATTATTACGTTTATGGCAAGCTGGAATAACTATTTATGGCCATTAGTGGTGTTACAGTCACCTGAAAACCAAACGATCCCATTGCTTATTTCTAATTTAGGTTCTAGTTATGCTCCAGACTTTGGTGTTATTATGACAGCAATCGTTATTGCAACCTTACCAGCAGCAATTATCTTCTTCATCATGCAAAAGCATTTCGTAGCCGGTATGATGGGGTCAGTGAAATAATGGGTCCATCCCCCCGCTTAACGGAGGGCTGATCCTTACTAGGATTCAGAGTTACATTACGGGATCCATCCCCCTGTCAGGATGCAGAGTTACATTACGGGATCCATCCCCCTGTTAGGATGCAGAGTTACATTACGGGATCCATCCCCCTGTCAGGATGCAGAGTTACATTACGGGATCCATCCCCCTGTCAGGATGCAGAGTTAATAGCGGGAACATAGGGTGCAGTGTTAAAGTGGTGAAGAGATTTGTGGCAGCATCGTATGTTTGAGGTGCGGAGTTCGATTTTTTAAATGTATGAGTCTGGTGTTTAGTGTGAATTATGAGTCGAACTTTGCTGGATACAATCGAATTTTGTCGGTACGTGGTACCAAGTAAAATCCATGCATGGGAAACTCAGTCGTATCAACGGTTCGAAAATTGTAGAAATATGTCGGTACCATGTACCAACAAAAACATACAAAAACCGACAACCAGGCATGCTACTTTTTCTACGTCCCTTTTAATATGGACCTATAAAATGCAAATCTATTATCAATTTTTACTAGAATACAGTATATAACTTAAGGACGCGGGACATCCCATAGTGGTGCAGTATGTTTGTGCGAAAACAGAGCTAGTCCCGCTCCTATCCCGGTAAATGAATAGAGTAAAGGTCAGGGGTACGACAAGAAGTCCTGACAAAAAATAGTAAAGCTAGTATAATGATTTTAGACTAGTTTACTAATTTTTTACTAATATTATAAAAATATTGAAAGCGTAATCAATAAGGAGGATTGTTTTAATGACCAACACACAACCAAGCTTAAACTGGTTAGCAGATCCAGCAGTGTTTGCCGTGAATCGACTTCCGGCGCATTCCGATCATGTATATTATGAAACAATGGAAGAGGCTAAGCGGAGAAGCCCGATGAAGCTTCGCCATAGCCTTAATGGAGATTGGAAATTTAACTATTCTATCAATCCATCAAGTCGACCGGAGGATTTTTACAAACTATCGTTTGATAGCAATAGTTGGGGAGACATTACTGTTCCAGGACACATGCAGTTACAGGGATACGGTAATCCACATTATGTAAATACGATGTACCCTTGGGATGGTCATAATGATATTCGTCCTCCTGAGATTCCTACTGATTTTAATCCGGTGGGAAGCTACGTAAAGACATTTACGTTGCCATCCCAAATGGTAAGCAAGCGTGTGTGTATCTCTTTTCAAGGAGTAGAAACAGCCTTCTTCGTTTGGTTAAATGGAGAATTTGTTGGTTACAGTGAAGATTCATTTACACCTGCCGATTTTGACTTAACGTCGTACTTATTGGATGGTGAGAATAAACTCGCTGTTGAAGTCTACCAAAGAAGTACAGGTAGTTGGTTAGAGGATCAGGATTTTTGGAGATTTTCAGGGATATTCCGTGATGTGTATTTATACACAGTACCAGATATACATGTGTTTGATGCCGATATTCGTGCTGAATTAGACGCTACTTTTACAAAGGGTACATTAAACGCGGATATGACGTTTCTTAAGGGAGTACCGGAAAAAGCTAAGGTAGTAGGCGAGTTGTATGATAGAGCTGGTCAATTAGTAGCTAGCTCAAATGGGGAGCTTAAAAATAAAAGTGGTCAGCTTTTGATACACATTGATAATCCAGAGCTATGGAGTGCTGAACAGCCTTATCTTTATACCCTTTATCTTCAAATTTTTAATGAGTCTGGGGACTTAGTAGAGGTAGTGCCGCACAGAATAGGCTTCAGAAGATTTGAGCTAATTAATAAAGTTATGCATATAAACGGGAAACGTATTATTTTTAAAGGTGTTAACCGTCATGAGTTTAACTGCTATCACGGTCGCACTGTGTCGAAGGAAGATATGATTTGGGATATTAAAACGATGAAGCAGCACAACATGAACGCTGTTCGAACATCTCACTATCCAAACCATTCGTTATGGTACGAGCTTTGTGATGAATATGGGTTATACGTTATAGACGAAATGAATTTAGAGACGCATGGTTCTTGGCAGAAAATGGGCGTTGTTGAACCTTCATGGAACATACCAGGAAGTAACTCTGAATGGGAAGATATCGTAATGGATCGTGCCATATCTATGTATGAGCGTGATAAAAATCATCCATCTATCATTATTTGGTCAGTTGGAAATGAATCGTATGTCGGGGATGTGCTGTTACATGTGGCGCGCTATTTCAGACAAGTAGATTCAGGGCGTCTTGTTCACTATGAAGGTGTATTTTATGATCGTGCATATAGTGAAACGAGTGACATGGAAAGTCGGATGTATGCAAAGCCAGCTGATATAGAGGCATATTTGAATGATAATCCGGATAAGCCGTATATAAGCTGCGAATATATGCACGCGATGGGTAACTCAGTTGGTGGTATGTACAAATATACTGATTTAGAGAAAAAATATCCAATGTACCAAGGTGGTTTCATATGGGACTATATTGATCAGTCTCTTATAAAAAAAGACCGCTATGGAAAAGAGTTTTTAGCGTATGGTGGTGATTATGGTGATCGCCCGACAGATTATAACTTCTGTGTGAATGGTCTTATTTTAGGAAATCGTAAGCTAACACCGAAAATGCAGGAGGTTAAGTTTTTATATCAAAATATAAAGCTGAATCCTGACGAAGCTAGTGTGGCGATTACAAATGATAACCTATTTATTGATACATCAGACTATTATTTAGAATATACGATGCTACATGAAGGCGAAGAAATATATCGCGGCAAGTTAGATGTAGTAGTTGAACCTTTAACAACTAAACAAGTAGAGCTAACGTGGCCGGATGGCTTAACCGTGCAGCCTGGTGAGTATTGTATTCATACATCTTTTAAACTAAAAGAAGCCACGTTATGGGCAGATGCTGGCCATGAAGTGGCATTTGGTCAATTGATTTTTAAAGTGGCCGGAGCCGATGTGCAAGTCTCTAACAAACCATTTAGAGTGGTGCATGGTGATATTAATCTAGGTGTGCACGGTGACGACTTCACGGTTATGTTCTCAAAGCAAATGGGAAGTCTTGTATCTATAAAGTATGCGGGACGCGAAATGATTTCTTTCCCACCTGCGCCTTTATTCTGGCGAGCAACAACAGACAACGATCGTGGGAACGGACAGCCATTCCGATCTAATATGTGGTTCGCTGCTAGTTTTGCTAGGCATTGTGTTGGATTTGATGTGCAAGAAGGTGAGACTAGTGTAGATGTAACATTTACGTACAAGCTAGCAGTTAGTGCCGAAGTAGAAGTGAGAATAACATACTCCGTCTACGGTGATGGTAGTATCGGTGTGAATGCCGAGTACGAAGGGGCTGAAAACCTCCCACAAATGCCAACGTTTGCGGTGTCGTTCAAAGTACCAGCGGACTATGATACGTTAGAATGGTATGCAATGGGACCAGAAGAGAATTACATTGATCGTTGTTCTGGTGCAAGACTTGGTATTTTTAAAAATAAAGTAGTAGACAATGTGACACCTTATTCTATTCCACAAGAGTCTGGTAACAGAACTGGGGTAAGACGTGTTAATGTGACGAACGAAAAGGGACACGGATTGCAAATCGCTGCCGCTCATGAGCCGCTAGAATGTACAATCACTCCTTATACAGCGCTCGAGTTAGAAAATGCATATCATCATTATGAGCTGCCAAACGTTCACCATACTGTCATCACGGTAGCTGGAAGACAGATGGGTGTGGGCGGTGATGATAGCTGGGGTGCACCTGTACATGATGAGTATTTGATACAGGCAAATCAAAAACTAGCGTTTTCGTTTGTCATTCGTAGAGTATAACATTAACGAGCCAGGCTTATAGGAGCTTGGCTTGTTCCTTAGGAGGATACCAATGCAAATTCACATAAATGAAGACAAGCAACAGTTTCACTTAACGAACGGACATATTAGTTATATTTTTCACGTGATGAAAAATGGACAACTAGGCCATCTATATTATGGGAAAGCATTGCGGCATCGTGAAGATTTCTCCCACTTACAAGTGTATGATGTGCCAACAGCCGCGAGCTGTCATATATATGCAGGTGACCCTGCATTCAGCTTAGAAACAGTGCGACAGGAGTACCCAGTGTATGGGAACTCGGATTTTCGTGAGCCAGCTATTGTGGTAGAAAGATTAGGTGTGTCGCATATCCCACAGTTCACGTATGAGTCGTACCGTGTGTTGGAAGGTAAACCAAGCCTTGACGGGTTACCAGCTACTTACGTGGATCGTGCGGAAGATGCGGTAACACTTCAAATTATGTTGCGTGATGAATTTTTAGGAGCTCAGCTGACGCTTCAATATACGATATTCCGTGACAAGCCTGTTATAACAAGAAATGCGTGCATCTTAAATGAAGGTACACAGCCATTAGTGTTAGATAGAATGATGGGCGCATCTTTAGACCTCCCGGATAAGGATTTTATGTTTGTTCACTTGGCAGGTACGTGGTCGCGCGAGCGCTACGTCAAGGAACGGAAGCTCGAGACAGGTATTCAGTCTATATCTAGTATTCGCGGAGCAAGCTCACATCATCACAATCCGTTTATGGCAATGAAGCGATTTGATGCAACGGAGCATACAGGTGAAGTGTATGGCTTTCAACATGTTTACAGCAGTAACTTTTTAATGCAAGTTGAAGTAGATCACTATGATGTGGCCCGACTATCAGTTGGGATTCATCCGTTTGGGTTTCGCTGGAACCTTAAAAACGGTGAGACATTCCAAACCCCAGAGGTTGTGATGGTCTATTCTTCTGCTGGCTTAAATGGTATGAGCCAAGCATTTCACAATCTATACCGAGATCATTTGATTCCTTCACAATGGCGGAAGGTAGAACGTCCAGTGTTAATCAACAACTGGGAAGCAACCTACTTTAATTTTGATGAGGATAAGCTTGTAAATATTGCATCATCAGCAAGTGAGCTAGGCATTGAGCTATTTGTTTTAGATGATGGATGGTTTGGAAAAAGAAACGATGATACGTCATCGCTAGGTGACTGGTTTGTTGACTATGCCAAACTACCGAATGGATTAGCAAGTTTAGCCGAAAAAATTAAGTCTACGGGCATGAAATTCGGACTTTGGTTTGAACCAGAGATGATCAGTCCTAATAGTGAGTTATATCGTGAACATCCAGATTGGGCTGTTGGTTTGCAAGGTCAGCCGCAAACGTTAGGTCGTAATCAACTCGTTCTTGATTTTTCAAGACAAGAAATCGTCGATTACGTATATGAAAAAATGGCCGGTATTATCCGTGCAACAGGGTTGGCATATATAAAGTGGGATATGAACAGAAATATTACAGAGGCCTTTTCTACAAAATTAGCCTCTAATGAGCAAGGCGAGTTTTTCCATCGCTATATTTTAGGCGTGTATGCGTTATACGAAAAATTGACGAGTGAATTTCCACATGTGTTGTTTGAGTCTTGTGCAGGTGGCGGAGGTCGCTTCGATCCAGGTATGCTATACTATGCACCACAAGCATGGACAAGCGATGACACAGATGCGGTGGAACGACTGAAAATACAATATGGTACGTCGTTAGCGTACCCATTGTACAGCATGGGTTCGCACGTATCGGCTGTGCCAAACCACCAAACATTACGGTCGACACCTTTACAAACGCGTGCAAACACTGCGTACTTTGGTACCTTTGGCTATGAACTAGATCCTCTATCTTTATCAGATGAAGAAAGAGAAGCGATTAAGATACAGGTTGAGTTTTATAAGCAGTATCGTGAATTGATTCGAGATGGTGATTTTTACCGATTGAGAAGTCCATTCGAGGGCAATGAAACGGCGTGGATGGTTGTTAGTCGTGATAAAACAGAAGCACTAGTCGGCTGGTATAAAGTTTTAGCCACACCAAATGGTGCAAAACAACAAGCGATCCGCTTAATCGGCTTAGACGAATCAATGGTGTATGAAGTCGTATCCAGTGGTGGTCACTATTACGGGGATGAATTGATGACAGTTGGCTTGCAGCTCCCAACGGAATTTAACGGAGTAAATG
Source organism: Bacillus sp. HMF5848 (assembly GCF_003944835.1). Classification (GTDB taxonomy): domain Bacteria; phylum Bacillota; class Bacilli; order Bacillales; family HMF5848; genus HMF5848. Next base: position 4,405,494 of record NZ_RWIV01000001.1, on the reverse strand, counting down.
CCCAGGTCGCCAAACGCGGTGGTGACTTCCAATCCGAGGTGTTTTATTTAAAAAACATAGCAAACAAAAAAATATAATGCTTGGCAGCATGGGGACGGTTCTCATGCTGCCTTTTATGCGTTTAGGATGGCAGAGAGGGGACGGTTCTCATGCTTCCTTGAAGTGAATGTATGGCAAATTGGTGAATATCGACACGAGAGTAGTGAAATTCGACATGCAACCGGTAGATAATCGACACGAGAGTGGTGAAATTCGACATGCAACCGGTAGATAATCGACACGAGAGTGGTAGATATTCGACACGCAACCGGTAGAAATTCGACACGCAACTGGTAGAAAGCGAAAAAAACGTAATTTCACCATCAATCCGAGTGCCGAGTGCCCGACAATCACTTCAGCAGACCTTTCGATATATCCTCCCTTCTACACGTATTTAATTCCGACTATAAAAATCCGTCGAGTGTTTTTTTCATATTTTGTTATAATTTAAGCAGCATTGGTTTGTTCGACAAAAATTGAGGAGTGACCACATCATGTTTAAAACGGTGGGAGTATTGGCACATGTGGATGCAGGGAAAACGACGTTCGCAGAACAGCTTCTTTATCATACAAATACTATTCGACAAAGAGGGCGTGTAGACCATAAGGATACATTTTTAGATAGTCATGAGATAGAGAAAGAGCGAGGTATAACGGTTTTTGCCGACCAAGCAACTTTTTCTTTTAAAGATTCGTCTTATTATATAATTGATACGCCAGGGCACGTCGATTTTTCAGCAGAAATGGAGCGGGCTATTCAAGTGATGGATGCTGCGATTGTGATTATAAGTGCTGTTGAGGGAGTCGAAGGGCATACGGAAACAGTTTGGCAGCTGCTACAAAAGTATAATGTACCAACTTTCTTTTACATTAATAAAATCGACCGAGTTGGGGCTGATGTCGAAAGGGTTCTACAAGATATACATGCCAACTTAACGACTGAATTGTGTGATATTTCACTTCTCGACACTATGCCTCAAGAGCTAATCGAAAATATTGCTGAGCGTGATGAAACATTACTAGAGTACTATCTTCACAAAGGATATGATAAGAACGTGTGGCTCGAAGCATTACGCGCCATGGTCATGAACAATAACGTCCATCCTTTTATAACAGGCTCCGCTTTACAAGATATCGGTGTAACGGAGTTTTTAGATACTTTGCATGCTTTGACCCAAACGGACTATCAAGAAGATACTCCGTTTTCGGGGATAGTTTACAAAGTACGCTATGATGAAAATAACCAGCGAATCGCATTTGTAAAGGCACTTAGCGGATCGTTACACGTCCGTGATGAAGTCCGATACAACGATGATGACCAAGAAGTCTATGAAAAAATAACTCAAATTCGTGTATACAATGGTAGTAAATATAAAACAGTAGACAAAGTACAAGCGGGGGAGCTTTTTGCTGTTGTGGGTTTATCGATGGCATCGGACGGGACTGGTTTAGGGTCAATAGCAAATAAAAGTAAAACAACTTACAATATTATTCCAACTATTAAATCAAAAGTAATATACGATCCATCACACCATGTTAAGGATGTACTTCGCTATTTTAAAATATTGGATGAAGAGGATTCTGCATTACATGTTACATGGGATGAGCGCTTGCAAGAGATTCATATACAAGTAATGGGCAAGATTCAATTAGAAGTACTTCAGCAAATTGTAAAAGACCGTTTTGGTATCTCTGTTACTTTTGGCCAGCCTGAAATTATTTATAAAGAAACAATAACAAACACAGTTAGAGGGTATGGGCATTTTGAACCGTTAGGTCATTATGCAGAGGTGCATCTACAAATAGAGCCTGCTATTAGAAATAGCGGAGTACAGTTTTCAAACAATTGTCATGCGAATGACTTAGCGATAGGACATCAAAACCTTATTCGTCAGCACGTATTAGAACGTGGTCACCATAGTATACTAACCGGTTCCGCACTTACCGATGTGAAAATAACTTTACTAACAGGGCGTGCTCATAATAAGCATACGTCTGGGGGAGATTTTAAAGAAGCTACCTATCGAGCGATTAGGCAAGGGTTAGAAAAGGCCCAGATGATGTTACTTGAACCGTACTATGATTTTAAAATTAAAGTTAATATCGAACAAATGGGACGTATAATTTCTGATATACAAAAAGCTCACGGATCGATTCAACCTCCACAAACCATCGGTGAAACATCAATATTAACAGGAAAAGTACCGGTCGCAACTTTTCTAGATTATAGTATAGAGTTTGCCGCTATAACACAAGGGAGAGGCAGTCTGCAGCTCACATACGGTGGATACGGTGATTGTCATAACGCAACAGAAGTGATAGAGCAAGCTGGGTATGATAAAAATGCAGATTTCATGTACACATCTTCATCTATTTTTTGTGCGAAAGGAAAAGGGTATACAGTATTGTGGGACAGAGCTGAAGCTGAGATGCACTGCTTGAAAGGATGAACAGTAAAAATAGAACACAGAATGAGACAACTCACATAATCATACAATTTATGGTAAATAATAAATTTAAATCTCTTAACAGACGATCTTCATGTATAATTTAGTATAATAAAAAGTTTGTCTAAGATTGGTACTTACTTTCACACGGCAGTTATTATAATATAAGAACGTAACAATATATTAATTACTATTTGCTATAAAAAATAAGTTAAAGCAGGGTGAATCATTAATGTGTGGATTTATAGGGTGTATTCATGAAACTGAAGCAGCCAATAGGGCAGATCAGTATCAACAGTTATTCGAAGATATGAATAATATCATAACTCACCGCGGTCCAGATGATTCAGGTTATTTTCAGGATGAGCACATTAATTTTGGCTTTAGACGATTAAGTATCATCGATATTGAAAATGGACATCAACCGTTATCATATGAAAATGAGCGGTACTGGATTATTTTTAACGGGGAAATTTATAATCATGTTGAGCTGCGAAATGATCTTACTGAGCAGGGCTTTTACTTTGAAACAAGCTCAGATACAGAGGTTATTATCGCTTTATATAGTATGTATAAAGAAAGAACGCCTGAAAAATTACGTGGTATGTTCTCATTTTTAATTTGGGATAAGCAAGAAAAGCTTCTATTTGGGGCGAGAGATCAGTTTGGCATTAAGCCGTTCTTCTACATGGAATATCAAGAAAAAACGTATTTTGCTTCTGAGAAGAAAAGTATTTTACTAGCTATGAAAAACATCATTATTGATAATGCAGCATTGCAGCATTATTTAACATATCAGTATGTTCCAGAGCCAGCGACTATGTCTGTTGGTATTAATAAGCTTTTACCAGGTCATTATTTCACGAAAAAAGTTGGCGAGAAAATGCAAATTTGTCAATATTGGAAGGCCTCATTTACTCCTGTTACTTCAACAGAAGATGAGCTTGTGAAGGAGATTCGCGATGTTTTGTATGATTCGGTAAACGTGCATATGCGCAGTGATGTACCAGTAGGATCATTTTTATCAGGTGGAATTGACTCTTCTTTTATTGTTTCAATCGCAAAAGAATTCAATCCAAACATCAAAACGTTCTCTGTCGGCTTTGATCATAACGGGTTTAGTGAAATTGATGTGGCTAAAGAAACAGCTGACAAATTGAATCTTGAAAACATTAGCTATGTTATTTCTCCAGAAGAGTATATGAAGGAATTACCTAAAGTAGTATGGCACTTCGATGATCCATTAGCAGATCCAGCCGCCATTCCACTTTACTTTGTTGCTCGTGAAGCTAGAAAGCATGTAACGGTCGTTCTTTCAGGTGAAGGTGCCGATGAACTGTTCGGTGGCTATAATATTTATCGTGAGCCGCAAGATTTAGCTCTGTTTAACAAAATTCCAACGCAGTTAAAAACAGCCTTGAAGAAAATATCGCACATCGTTCCAGAAGGTGTAACAGGAAAGAGCTTTATTGAGCGTGGTTGTACGCCAATGGAGGAGCGTTACATTGGAAATGCGAAAATGTTCAGTGAAGAAGAAAAAGAACTTATTTATAAGTGGTATAAGAAGGATATGCACTATCTTGATATTACAGCACCATTTTATGAAGATACAAAAGGCTATGACCCGGTTGAACGGATGCAATATATAGATATTCATACGTGGCTACGTGGTGATATTCTTTTAAAAGCAGATAAAATGACGATGGCTCATTCATTAGAACTACGCGTGCCATTTTTAGATAAAGAAGTATTTAACGTCGCGTCGCGTATAGGGACAGAGTTCAAAACGACAAACAACACAACAAAGTATATTTTACGTAAAGCGGCGGAAGGTATTGTACCAGACCATGTGTTAAACCGTAAAAAGTTAGGCTTCCCAGTCCCGATTCGCCATTGGCTGAAAAATGAAATGCATGACTGGGCGGTTCAAATCATTCATGAAAGTCAAACGAGTCACTTAATCAATAAACAAGCTATGTTACAGCTTTTAGATGATCATTGCAAAGGAAAAGCAGATAACAGCCGAAAAATTTGGACTGTGCTGATTTTCATGATCTGGCATCAAGTTTATGTAGAGGATAAATATAGCTTTCAAACAACTAAAGAAATCGTGTTGAGCTAACAAAAGAGCCTGAGGTTTTGACCTTCAGGCTCTTTCTAACATTTTGGAAGTAAATAACTCTACATCTAGAGGAGTATCCAGCTCCAGGGCCCAACGGCTCGAAAGAAAATTTATAACAAAGTTCAATCAAGTTCAATCACTCGGACACGTAAGTAATCGCTTGACTTCCCATTTGTGTCCAAGCTTTTAAAAAGTCACCTATAGGGGCTTTTTTATTTTTCATGCCTGTTAAGGGGTCATTAAAAATAATATAGTCTTCATTATATCCTGTTATTAAAACAGCATGCATTTTATATGTGATGTTGATTGGACCCGAAGGTGTTTGCCATGTTTCAAATGCCTGTGCAGGAAGCTCTTTGTAAGTCGTATTGGTAACGACCCAAACCGGATAATCGTTAGATACATATAATTGTATGTCCGCATAGCTTTTGTTTGTTAAGTTTACTACATTTGGTAAATATTTATTAGCAAGCTGTAAAATAGGTTCGTAATACACGCCATATCCTGGTTTAGAAAGATCGTACATATTGCCGACAAAGCCAGTATGAGGATCACCAAAATGAACGCTACTATCCTTTTTCATATATGGTGTGGGGTCTTTGGCAACTTCTTCTGCAAGCACCATTTTAGAAACAGAGACCCCAGCATAGTTAAGAAGCATTGCTAAGCTAGTAACCTCGCAACCCCTTGGAAGCTCAGGATACTGTGGAATTACCGGTGCATCGAGCAACACTTCGGCCTTTATTTCTTCGGTAAGAATCGGAGCCTCATCCTTTTCGACGACGATGGGAGCAGCTGCTGTTATCTCGCTGTCTTCATTTAATGTATGCGAACTAGCTACTTTATTATCATAATTTAAAAAATTAGATTCATATATAAAGAGAAACATAAACAGTCCGAAAAAAAGAACATTATAGCTATGCGCTATTTTGCGGTAGCGCTGATTGATAATCTTTTTATATAGACTCAAGGTAATGACCAAAAACATAAACGCTGATAAAAGTAGAGGAACAATCATATTCATTATCCTTTTTCATAAGAGTAATATACTTATTATTTTACCCGTTTTTTGTGGAATTGTGTAAAAGAAAAGAGTATTTTGTCAGGTGAAAAATGTGGGAAATTACACATAAAAATAGTGATTGATATTTTTGTAGATGATGCTAATATTTAATTGTTTAGAATATTACTATATGGAGTGTGGTTACACATCTATGAAGATGGTCTCTTTTAATGCATATCGAACGATGGGTATCCCAGGTGTGCACTATATTAAGCCTGATAATATGTTTAAAGAGATAGATGCTATCCGTCATGCAGATATTGTTCTTTTTCCTGAGACATGGCAGGTGCCCGCTTTAGTGCACGGCTTGAAAAAAAAGATATTCCCAAGTATTGAAACATTACAGTTAGGGTTTAGCAAAATTGAAATGACTAGAGCGTTATGGACAGTCGCTCCAAAGCACGCTCCATATACAGAGATTTTAGCAAATACACCAACTAATGTAGCGAATATATTGGATACTTTTCCCTTCCCGTTCGTTGCTAAGGAAGCAAGAAACTCAATGGGGAAAGGTGCCTTTTTAATAGAAAATGAACGGCAATTTCTTGATTACGCTAGCAAAAATGAAGTGTTATACGTTCAAGAATACCTTGAGAATGACGGGAAAGACTTACGTGTGTGTGTAATTGGTGATGACATATTCACTGCGTATTGGCGAGTGGGGCAAGAAGGAGAGTTTCTTCATAACATCGCACAAGGTGGCGAGCTTTGCTTTGATTTTATCCCACAAGAAGCGTGTGATCTTGTCCTACAAATAGCGAAAGAATTAAATATTAATCATGCTGGCTTTGATGTAATTGTGAGTGGAGGGAAATATTATATTCTAGAGTTTAACGTTTTATTTGGTAATCAAGGCATTCACACGATGGGGCTGTCAGTTGAACATGCGGTTTACAATTATTTATTACGTGAACATATACCGCCATTTCCAACATCCCCTATTACCTCGAGAAAAATTATTTCATAATCATGCTACTAAAGCCTATTTAGAAATAAAAATAATATGTTGAAAAAGGGAACGGGCGGCCGTTCCCTTTTAGCTATTTAACATGATTGTGGAACTGAATATAACTTCTTTTCAGAAAATTACCTCTACTTATCTACCTTTACACTGTCTAGAATCATGAAACAAGTTATAATTAAGTAACATAGGGTGGTTTCACAAGGTGGAGGCGATGAAAAAATGAGTGAAATAAATATTATGAATCAGCTAAAATTACCAAATACAATATCCAGTTTACGAGAGGAATTATTATCGCTTGGTTTAGAGCGAGGAATGGTTGTTATTGTGCATTCGTCATTAAGCTCCCTAGGATGGGTATGCGGTGGTCCCGTAGCCGTTGTGCAAGCAATAATGGACATAATTGGTGAAGAAGGTACTATTGTTATGCCAACTCAAACCGCAGATAATTCTGATCCTGCTGACTGGCAACGTCCTCCTGTACCTGAAACATGGTGGTCCATTATTCGTAACGAAATGCCTGCCTATCATCCTCAAGTAACACCTTCAAGAGGAATGGGAGTCATTGTGGAGACGTTCAGAACCATGCCAGGTGTAAAAAGAAGCAATCATCCGATGTATTCCTTTGCTGCGTGGGGGAAATTTGCAGACTATATAGTAAGTGAGCAGCCTCTTGAAGCTGGGTTTGGTCTACAATCGCCCTTAGCTAAAATATATGAACTAAATGGATATATTTTGTTACTAGGTGTTGATCACGATAGTAATACGTCGCTTCATTTTGCTGAACATGCCGTGCAAAATCGTAAAAAGGTAGAAAAAGGTGCAGCTTTGCTCCAGGACGGAAAACGTGTATGGAAAGAATATAGTGAAATCCTATATGATTCAGATGTGTTTGAAGCGTTAGGACAAGATTTTGAAAGCAAGTATGCTATTCAATCGAAAAGAGTGGGCGCAGCTATGTGCAAACTAATACAACAACGAACGATTGTTGATTTTGCAAGTAAATGGATAGCAGCAAACCATCCAAATAATGAATAATGTTCAACGACATACAGCAAACCACGTTCTATCATAAGTAAGAATTAAAAGAAAAACCCGGAAGCTAAGGTCTGCTTACGGGTTTTTCCTCTGAGCAATTGGTCGTTCAAAAAAATCGTCTACAGCATATCGTTACACGAACCTATTCAATCTCAAGAATACAAAATTTTTGTCATAATTAAGCGAACGAATTAATAGGATTTACAATTGAAAACTAGTAAAAGGCGTAGTACAGTTATACTAACCGGTTAGTATGTTAAATCACTAATCATAAAAGGAGTGATAATATGATTCATTATCGAACTTGTCCTCTTTGTGAAGCAACCTGTGGCTTAGAAATTCATACGGAAGGAAATGAAATTATCTCCATACGAGGAGATAAACTTGATCCATTTAGTAAAGGACATATTTGTCCGAAGGGATATAGTTTAAAAGAGCTACATGAGGATCCAGATCGTTTACGAAAGCCACTTGTTCGTAATGGAACGGATTGGAAGGAGGTTTCTTGGCAAGAAGCGCTATCTGAAGTGAAAAAGGGACTTCGTAACGTCATACATACATATGGCCGTGATGCAGTGGCGGTCTATCTTGGGAATCCAAATGTCCATAACCTAGCAGGTCTTCTATATGTCCCAACCTTTTTAAAGACACTTCGTAGTAAAAATACTTTCTCAGCGAGTACGATGGATCAAATCCCGAAGCAGCTAGTAGCAGACATGATGTACGGCAGTGACTTCAGTGTGCCAATACCCGATGTGGATCATACAGATTATATGTTAATTATCGGCGCAAATCCCTTTGTATCAAATGGCAGTATGATGACAGCACCTAACATGAAAGAACGCCTCAAGAATATACAAGCTCGTGGTGGTAAATTTGTTGTAATTGATCCCCTAAAAACTCCTACAGCTAAAGCGGCAGATGAATATTACCCAATCCAGCCTGGAACAGATGCACTATTTTTGTTTGCCTTAGTGAATACGATTTTTGATGAAAAATTAGTGCGCCTAGGTAAACTCGAGCAGCACACGAATGATCTAGAAAAAGTAAAGAAATTAGCGGAAAGCTTCTCGCCAGAAGCTATAGAAAATACGTGTGACATACCTGCCATGACTATTCGTAAAATTGCTAGAGATCTCGCGAACGCAGAAAAAGCAATAGTTTATGGACGAATGGGGACATGTACACAGGAGTTTGGCACACTGTCTACTTGGCTCATTGATGTGCTAAACATTTTAACGGGAAATTTAGACAGTGAGGGAGGCGTATGTTTTCCAAAGCCTGCGGTTGGTGCTAGAAATGTTAACAAACCTTTAAGAAAAAAGGAAACATACCGGTATGGACGGTTTTATGGTGCAGTCAGTGGCTTACCAGAGGTATTAGGAGAACTACCTGTTTCTACATTGGCCGATGAACTAGATCATGCCAAAGCCTTTGTAACAATCGGTGGCAATCCTATTCTTTCAACACCAAATGGTAAACGCTTACAAACTAAACTCCGTGATCTTGATTTTATCGTAAGTGTGGATTGCTATTTAAATGAATCAACAAGATTTGCAAATGTTATCTTACCAGTTCCTTCACCACTAGAACGCTCACACTATGATGTAGCTTTTTATCATTTAGCTGTAAGAAACATTGCTCACTATTCAAAACCAGTGTTCGATTTACCCGCACTTGACGAATGGGAGGTTCTTCTGCATCTAACCGAAATCGTCAGTGGAACTGATATGGGAGGGGACCCAGTAACATACTTAGATGATATGACGATACAATCCCTGATTCGTGCTGAGGTGAAAAACCCAAAATCACCTATATATAAACGAGAGCCAGAAGAAATTTTTTCAAACTTATCAGCATATCGAGGACCAGAGAGGATGCTAGATTTCTTATTACGAGTAGGTCCATATGGAGATGGATTCGGTCGTGACGTAAAAGGATTAAACCTCGAAACTCTAAAGAAACAGGAGCACGGTGTAGATCTTGGACCATTAAAAGAAAGGATTCCGGAAGTACTGCTAACTTCTACACAAAAAATAGAATTAGCGCCTGAGCCCATTATTAAGGATATTCCAAGGCTGCATACGAAGTTAAAGGAGAGTCTTCCTCCTTTCGTACTAATTGGAAGGCGTGATCTGCGCTCGAACAACTCTTGGATGCACAATCTCGATGTTCTGGTGAAAGGGAAAAATCGCTGTACGTTGTATATGAATCCACACGATGCGATGGACGTGAATATCGAGGATGGTGATGCAGTTAAGATTACATCGCGTGTAGGAACTATAGAAATCGATGTGAAACTACAAGAAGATATTAAACGTGGTGTAGTAAGTATCCCGCATGGCTGGGGGCATCAATTTGAGGATACACGCATGCAAATAGCAAGAAAGCATGCTGGTGTGAATGTAAATGATCTTTCGGATTCAAATGTTATGGATGCTGTGTCTGGTAATGCCGTTTTCAATGGCATCCCAGTCAACATTGAGAAAATACTCGTAAAAGAGGGGGAGGAAAAAGAGTGGCAATCTACGCTTTAAATTTATTTAATTTAAAAGATAAACAAAGCTATGCTACATATTCGAAAGAGGCGAATAAAGCGTTAGCTAGGCACGGAGGAAAGGTGGTGGCAGTAGGAGATCTCGAGTCGTCACCAGTAGGAGATGTTAAACCTCGTCAAGTATTATTAGTAGTAGAGTGGGAATCAAAAAAATCAATCACAAACTTTCTGCAGGATCCTGAAATGGAGGAGTTTCATCCTTATCGTGATAAAGGGCTTGATGATTTTGTGTGGCATTTGTTTGAGAAGCTAGAGGACTTACGACCTGTTTTAAAAGGATAAATGTAAAATTTAAGCACAAATTATTAAATAAATGGTAAAAATTTAACAACACCTTTGATAAATTAAACAAATAAAAACATGCTATTATCTCAACAATAAAAATGAAAATTTAACATGAAAAGAGGTAATAGCTATGCAAATGCATGATAATCAGGGGTTTTCACATGATCAGTTTAAGTTGTCTAAATCAGGGTTTGATCCTGCTATGCCAGGTCACTCTAATCAGCACATGAATGAAATGGTGCTAAGACAAGAACCACGGACAGCAAGAAAAGAAGGATCCGGAATTAGCCTTCCATATGAAACAAGACTAGAAATGGGTCTAATGCTAGATGAGCATTTATGTGCTTTATGTGTCGCTCTTAATCAATATACGAAGCACCACTGGTTAACTGAAGGTGCTGAATCATTTGGCAGTTTGCATCATATTCTTGAAGAGCATATTGAAGTAACGCAGAAGCATATTGATATGGTAGGGGAGCGTGTGTCACGCCTAGGTGTGGTACCGACAGCTCACCCAGTTACACAACATGAAATCTCATATATTAAGCATGAAATGGAAGGCCGCTATACAATGCGTGATTTCCTCCGTAATGATTTAGAGCATGAATTGAAAATTCAAGGTATGATGAGAAAAACAATTGATCGCGCCCATGAATTACATGATTTTGGGACGGTACAAGTGTTAGAACAAGTTTTATTAAAAAGAGAGGACTTCGGATATCACATTTGGAGTCTACTTGAGGATGACTCTTTAGTACGCGGTATGACGCATCTTCTTGATGGCAATCAAGATATCGCGAGCAATCGTCACTTAAACGACAACTTACCGCAATAACGTATGAGGGCAAACGAGTCATTCGTTTGCTCTTATTTTTCTATGTCAAGAACTAAGGCGTTGGGCACTTAAAACACATGAGGATATAAATAACACCAACTATCACAGGGACATTGTGTTACACATAATATGCTACGAGAGTTTCTACATTACAGAGAGGGAGACAGGCATAATGTATGTGAATCACAATTATCCATATCACCAATTTGTAGGTATGTATCACTACGGATACCAGCCAACAAGGCAGTGGTACCAGTACCCACCCTATTTTGACTACCAAAATTATAATTCTCGCCAACAGCCGATAAAAGCTCAAGCAGTCTGGACAGAAGGCGGTCCAGTCACAAAATGTGGCATACCATGGTCCAAGAATGAATACATGACTGTAGCGGTGACGGCAGGTGCTCCGTACGAGTGCGGACAAACTTTGAAAGTGCGATACCCACCGACGGGCCGCGAAATAATTGTTACCGTCGTGGACCAATCAACAGGTTCTTCACCCAACCAACTCATACTTCATAAACAAGCATTTGTAGCATTGGGAGTAAGTCCAGACATGGGTATCATTCCTGTCGAGTTCATACCTACACCAGAACTAGAAGCAGAGAAATGGGGTAAATATTTATTAGAAGTCACACAAGTAGCTTACCCAGGATATGACATAACGGACTATAACAAGGTCGAAGAGAAAAAGCTTTCTGCGGATCGCATCCAAGAAACGTATGAATTCAAAGTGGAATCCACGCAAGAAAAGCTCACAATCCGAGGAAGTGTAATTTATAATACAAAAACGAATAAGGTCATTTCTTTTGATATAAAAGAAGTATAAGTCTTTTAACCTAGATTAGTGTTAAGCTCCAAACCCCTAGCCAGCTTTTCATCTAAGAATAATCTTCCTTGAGTATTTTGTGAAAAGCATGGATATGAAATATGATGCTTTTCACAGCTCGAGTTCTTAAGTCGTCTCTCTCTGGGAGGAGATTCTCTTCCTGCGGGGGGACGACTTAAGCTGGTATAGGCTGAGCAAGGTGCTCGCAAATCGGTAAGCGCTTTCAACGTACTGAATATACTCCATATTAGTTTACATGCGTAATCCTCTCTGCATGTGAGTATACATTAAAGGAATTTCCTCTAATAAATCCAACAGCAGTAATATTTAAGTCAGTTGCTAATTTAATGGCCAAGTCTGTAGCAGCTGATTTTGAAAGCACAATACCAACGCCAATTTTAGCCGCTTTTAATAACACTTCAGATGATATACGTCCACTAAATACTAAAATTTTATCACGTACAGGAATTTGATTAAGTAAGCTATATCCGAATAATTTATCGAGTGCGTTATGTCTACCAATATCAGCGCGTGATACAATGATGTCTTCTGGGGTACAAAGTGCAGCATTATGTACGCCACCCGTCTCTTGAAACACATAGCTAGCTTGTTGCATCTGTTTCATTAAGTTAATACATTGGTCGGCAGATACAGTAGTTTTTGACATAGAAATTTTAGCAGTTTTTGCATCATTTACTAAATAAAACTGACGACTTTTACCGCAGCATGAACCTATAAATCTTTTAGAATAGTGCTGGTGATTTGTTTCAACATTATGGTGTAAGTGAACGTAGGCACTTCCGCGACTCTCGTCAATTTGAAATGATCTGATTTCTCTTCTAAAACGAATGACACCCTCTGACGCTAAAAAGCCAATGATTAACTCTTCTAAATCAGTTGGAGTACAAACCATAGTCGCAAACTCAGTGTCGTTAACGTAAATAGTTAACGGGTATTCCGATACAATGGTATCCTTCATATATACAAATGAATTATTAGTATATTTTACAATTTGTTGGTGGACACTCATATTTGACATCATTGTAATCACCCATTTTCTAAGATTAATAAAAATATAAACACAATTAACACCATTAAACAAGTATAAAACTTTCTTTCTCTTAAAAAAATTAGAAACGAAGAAAAACAGATATTGCCATATTTTAAATATAATGATATGCTTTTGTCAAAGTTCATAATTTCGTCACATTTTGGTGTAGGGCAGCGAACCTGTCTACTAGATTAAGGTGAAGCGAAAAATGAAAGCGATTAACAGTTGGTCATGATAGTAGCGAACCTGCTAGAAACTAACCGTCAGTCCACTTTGCTATACCCAATTTGCGTATAGAGTGGTTGGCGGCTTATTTTATTTAAGCAAAACTTAAGGGGATGAGCGCATGGGGAAAATGAAAAACCGTTGGCTAATCGCCGTTTCGGCAGTCGGAATTCATATTTCAATAGGTTCCGTATACGCATGGAGTAACTTCACAAACCCATTGATAGATGAATTCGGTTGGTCAGCAAAGCAAGTTCAATTTACGTTTAGTTTAGCTATATTATTTTTAGGTTTATCTGCCGCTTTTCTAGGCCACTTTGTTGAAAAATATGGACCAAGAAAGGCAGGGCTCCTTGCTGCGGGGTTTTTCGGTGCTGGTATCATCGGATCTGGTCTAGCGGTTAATGTAGGCTCACTTCCGTTACTGTATGTAACCTATGGTGTGTTAGGAGGAATAGGATTAGGGGTCGGGTACATTGCTCCTGTTTCTACGCTAGTAAAATGGTTTCCAGACCGTAGAGGATTAGCAACGGGCTTAGCTATTATGGGGTTTGGCTTTGCTGCTGCTATTAGTAGTCCTATCATGGATTCACTTATAAAATCAGTAGGAACAGCGAACACATTTTATATTTTAGGAGTATCATATTTTGCTATTATGACTCTATCTTCTTTATATCTTGAGAAGCCACCAGTTGATTGGGTGCCAGCAGGCTTCAAAGCTAAAGTGGAAGCAGGCAAAACTAAACAAGATTTATCACAGTTAACGGCTAATGAATCAATCAAAACATCTAGATTTTATTATTTATGGTTAATGCTTTTCATTAATGTGACATGTGGCATTGCCATTTTATCAGCTGCAAAGCCGTTAGCACAGGAGAGTATTGGGTTATCTACTGCTGAAGCAGCCGCTCTTGTAGGGGTGCTAGGTATTTTCAACGGATTAGGTCGTATTGGTTGGGCGTCTGTCTCAGACTATATAGGCCGTCCAAATACGTATACAACTTTCTTTGTGTTACAAATTGTTATTTTCGCTATCCTACCACATACAACAGAAGCAATATTATTCCAAGTGCTGTTAGCAATAGTATACACGTGTTATGGTGGTGGGTTTGCTTCAATCCCAGCGTTTATCGGAGATATGTTTGGAACAAAACAATTAGGCGCTATCCATGGTTACATCTTAACAGCATGGGCAGCAGCTGGTTTAGCAGGACCAATGTTTGCAGCATGGGTAAAGGATACAACAGGTTCATACGCAGCTAGCCTGACATTCTTTGCTGGATTGTTCGTTGTGGCTCTAGTTGTTTCCTTATTGATTCGTCGTGATATTAAAAAGCTCCGTTCAAAGCAAGCAGCGGAAGCGAATCAGTTCGCAATGTAATAGTTTTTAAAAAAATGTAGCGTATGCTAAAATTTTAATCATGCTAGACCCTCTCACGAATGGATGGATATCATGAATAAATATGAAGCTGAATTTAGTAATATAGTACGTTCATATCGTAAACGCCATATGGGAAAAGGGCCGAGTAAAATTTCTACTACATTTTGCAAAAACTGGGCTATATGTGAAATGGAAGGAAATCTTTCACCGGTGGAAAAGTTCATTGCTAGTGCTGAGCACGGTAAGCAAGCACTTCATGCTGCCCGTACGGAAATGGTAAAAGATATGTACCAAAAACACCCGCCTATTGAGATGGAAAAATTCTTAGGGTGTAAATTCAAGGACTTGTTTGTAGATATAGATATTGATAGGGACTTTGGGATGTCAATATTCGTTTTTGATGAAAATATTGAAGAGAAGTTTTCTAAATAAAATTAATTGGTATGGCACTTTGTAGCGATCCTGCAGAAGACTAACCACCGTTTCATACTGAAGCACAAAGCTTTAGATATAAAACGGTGGTTTTTTATTTCTAGATAAAAGGGAGTGGAAGTTATGGGAAAAACAAAGCATCAAGGCCCTATAAAAACAACCAAAACGATAATGCCTGAACATTGGGTTAGCCCGATACCATTTGGGTTAGGGAAGGTTAAACCACAACATTTTCGAGATACCATGAAAGTGGCGTTAGAGAACAGTGATAACCTAGGGTATGCTGCTAGAATCCTTACTAAAGGTGTATGTGATGGGTGTGCACTAGGTGTGTCTGGGTTATACGATCAAACATTAAAAGGCGCTCATTTATGTACAACAAGACTAAATGTATTACGCCTAAGTACAATGCCAGCAATGAAGGAAGAAATAGTCCACGCTGATATAGATGAACTTCGCCAATACAGTAGTACTGAGCTACGTAAATTGGGACGTATTCCATACCCATTAATCCGCCGTAAAGGTGAAAAGCGCTTCTCTCGTTTAAGTTGGGATGAGGCTATGACTATGATAGCTGACAAAATGAAAAAGCTAAACCCTCGTCAATATGGCTTCTACTTAACATCACGAGGCATTACAAATGAATCTTACTACGTAGCAGCAAAGGTAGCTCGTTTCTTAGGCACTAACAATATTGATAATGCATCACGTATTTGTCATTCGCCAAGCAAAACAGCTTTAAAACGTTCAATCGGTGTCGGTGCTTCAACAGCTAACTATCAAGATTGGTTCGGGACAGATGTTTTGATGTTCTGGGGAAGCGTAGCTTCTAACAGCTCACCAGTTTCAACAAAGTACATGCTTGAAGCAAAAAAGAGAGGCACAAAAATAATAGTAGTAAATCCGTATAGTGAGCCAGCTATGGATCAATATTGGGTTCCATCTAATATCGAATCGGCTTTATTTGGTACAAAAATAGCGGATGATTTCTATCAAGTTAACATTGGTGGCGATATCGCCTTTATGCACGGCATTATGAAGCATTGGTTTGACATGGAAGCAAAAGCATACGGTTCTGCCATCAACCATGAGTTTGTAAATGAGCATGTAAATCATTATGAAGAATTAAAGCAACATGTAGAGGGTATGCCATGGGATAAGATTGTTGCATCATCTGGTATTACGAAAGAACGTATTATTGAATTATCAGAGCTATTAGCGAAGAGTAAAAATGCAGTATTTGCATGGGCGTTAGGATTAACAATGCACTCATTTGCAACAGATAATATCTCCCAAGTTGCGAATCTTGCCTTATTGCGTGGGTTCTTAGGACGGAAAAATAATGGACTTATGCCATTTCGAGGTCATTCATCGGTACAAGGTTCTGGGGAGATGGGAGCTGATCCATTCGTTCTACCAGGCGGGGGATTCGAAAAGGAGAATATTGAAAGAATAGAGAAAGTGTGGGGCTTCGATATACCAAAGTGGCAAGGTGATATCGTTGGGATTACACTGGAAAACATTGTTCTTCCAGAGGACCATGAGCGCAAAATTAAGCTCTATTATTTATCTGGAGGAAACTTTCTAGAGACGATGCCCGACCCAGATTTTATAGCAGAAGCATTATCTCAGCTTGACATTCGTGTGCATCAAGATATTATCTTAAACACATCTACGCTGTTAGACGCTAAAGAGGCGGTTATTGTGTTACCGGCTAAAACACGCTATGAGCAAGAAGGTGGAGGGACTTCAACATCAACAGAACGTATGGTGTATTTCTCACCACAAATCGAAGGAAATAAAAACGAGATAAAAGAAGCACGTGCAGAATGGAAAATCTATGTCGATTTAGCAAAGCGCGTAAAGCCTGAAACAGCCCATTTAGTTGATTTTAAAACAGGTCAAGATATTCGTGATGAGATTGCTGTCGCTAATAAAGATTATGATGGTATACAGCATTTGAAAAATCAAGGAGACGTTTTCCAATGGGGTGGTGCTTGGCTATGTGAAGATGGTATTTGTCCAACACCAGATGGAAAAGGAAACTTAATTCGTGTTGAAATTCCAGACTTAGAAAAAAAAGAAGGACAGTTTATAATTACGTCACGACGCGGCAAGCAGTTTAATTCGATGGTGTATAAAAAGACAGATCCATTTAATGGTGCTGAACGATACGATGTATTAATGAACGAACTAGATGCTAAAGATTTAAGTATTGCTGAAGGTGAAGGAATCGTTGTATATAACGGTTTTGGTGTGTTCCAAGGAAAAGCAAAATTCGTTAACATTGCTCGCGGCAATCTTGAGGTTCACTTCCCGGAAGGAAACTTCTTACTACCGAGAGGGCGGTATGAAAAATACGCAGGAATGCCGGACTATAACATTACTGTTCATGTTGAAAAAGCAGACCGCTTCAACGCTCGGAAAGATGCACAATATGTAGAAAAGCAAATAGAAGATTTAGAAATGAATACTCCATCTTAACAATCATAAATGTCACCATCACCGACTGTCGGTGATGGTTTTTAATGGTCTTATTAAATCTGTTTTCTCAAGCTAAATCAAGGTCATCATTAGGTTGACCTTGATTTAGCACTTTATACATTAGCGCCTTTTGCTGCTAGTCTTTAATCTCGCTTTTCATCATTTGAGAAAAAGGACATTTTGCTGGAGTGCTTTGGTTATCTCTTAAATAGTATTGCTTCCATTCTAAATTATTTTCTTCGCCGTACCAGCTTAGAGATGGATGAGCCTCAATGTCATCATATGTTTTTAATCGGTCACGGACAGTCTGCTTTAACTTTTGACCAAGACCGGTGTCCTTATTGATCTTTTCAAACACCCAGCGCGGCTGGAAGGCTAATAGAAAACCAGGAAAATATCTGCTTCTTCTTAAAGAGTGACTTGGCGTGCTACAAAAACAGAAAAACGGTTCTCCGTTGAAACAAAATTCCCAGGAAGCATCCTCTGGCTTTGTTGATATATGTTCAGGCCATGGTTTTTCATCATAAGCTGTAAGGTTGTTGATGGTCTCCCAAAATACCTGCTCAAACTGCTGAACAGAGTAGTCCTTTAAGTCAGGTGGAGTATGAAAAAAAACGACAAGGGATGCATAGTTTCCTGTATCTCTCGAGCATTCACTATATTCCTTTAAGATGTGCGCTAACGTTTTTATAGATTGCTGTTCTCTAGGATCACCAGCAAATGCAAAACGAAGATGGTCTGATGAATATCCGATCTGGGCGGGTAAACAAGGAAACAATTGCTGTTCATCAGTAATTAATGAGTTAAACTGCTGGAAAGCGTCTTTTTGCCATAGTTCTAGAGATGTTTTCTCATCCAGTAACAAGGTCTTGGTGAGTAAGGTAGTCAAGCTTTTCCCCTCCTAAAATAACATCTAAGGTAAAGTATGTTAAAGTAAAGAAATGGGTGTCTGTCATATATAGATAACTTGACATGAAATATGGAATATGGTATCAAAAGTGATAGAGGTTAGCACTCTCGTGTTCAGAGTGCTAACGAGGATTAATAACAAAGGAGAGATTACCGTGACTGTAACTAAAAAGCAATTTCAAGCAGAATCTAAAAGACTTTTAGAAATGATGGTTAATTCTATCTACTCGCAAAAAGAAATTTTTCTTAGAGAATTAATCTCAAATGCTAGTGATGCGATCGATAAAATGTACTATAAAGCATTGAGTGATGACTCTGTTAAATTTAATAAAGAAGACTATTATGTAAAAATAGTAGCAAATAAACAAGATAGAACGTTGACAATTTCCGATACAGGAATTGGTATGACACAAGAAGAGTTAGAAGATAATCTTGGTACTATTGCAAAAAGTGGCTCGTTAGCATTTAAAAAACAAAATGAAGCGAAGGATGGCTACGACATTATCGGTCAATTTGGCGTAGGCTTTTATTCTGCCTTCATGGTTGCAGATGGGGTAACGGTCATTAGTAGAGCGTTTGGAAGTGACACAGCTTACAAGTGGGTATCAGAAGGTGTAGATGGTTACACAATTGAACCTACTGAAAAAGCGGAAGTTGGTACAGATATTATTCTTAAAATAAAAGAAAGTACTGAGGATGATTCATATGATGAGTATTTAGAAGAGAATCGTCTTAAGTCTATCGTTAAAAAGTACTCTGACTTCATTCGATATCCTATTAAAATGACTACGACTGTTCAAAAGCCGAAGGAAGGCGAAGAAAATGAGTTTGAAGAAGTCCAAGAGGATGAAACTATTAACAGCATGGTGCCAATTTGGCGTAAAAATAAAAATGAGCTAACAAAGGAAGACTATGATAATTTTTACGCGGAAAAACATTATGGCTTCGATAAACCGTTAAAGCACATACACATTAGTGTGGATGGAGCGGTGCGTTATAACGCGATTTTATATATCCCAGAAAGCACGCCATATGATTATTACACAAAGGAATATGAAAAAGGGCTAGAGTTATATTCTAGCGGTGTATTAATCATGAATAAATGTGCCGATCTACTACCAGACTACTTTAGCTTTGTAAAAGGGATGGTAGATAGTGAGGATCTATCACTTAACATCTCAAGGGAAATATTACAGCAGGACAAGCAGCTAAAGCTTATTGCGAAAAACATTAAAAATAAAATCAAAAAAGAGCTGCAAAGCCTGTTGAAAGATGATAGAGAAGCGTACAACAAATTTTATGATGCCTTTGGCCGCCAGTTAAAGTATGGCATGTACAGTGATTTCGGTACGCATAAAGAAGATTTACAAGATTTAATCATGTTCTACTCATCTACAGAAAAGAAGCTAGTCACATTAGATGAGTACGTGTCAAGAATGCCTGAAGACCAAAAGTATATTTACTACGCTACAGGTGAATCAAATGAGCGTATTGAAAAGCTTCCACAAACGGAAATGGTTGCTGATAAGGGGTATGAAATTTTATACTTTACGGATGACATTGATGAATTCGCAATCAAAATGCTTATGACTTATAAGGAAAAAGAATTTAAGTCTGTCTCAAGTGGAGATTTAGGCATTGAAGCAGATGAGAAGGAAACGAATGAACAGGAAGAAAAAGAAAACAAAGACCTATTTGCAGCTATGAAGGAAGCATTATCAGGTAAAGTCTCGGACGTACGTGCGTCGAAGCGCTTAAAAAGTCATCCTGTTTGCTTAACAGCGGACGGTGAGATTACAATTGAAATGGAGAAAATCTTAAAGGCGATGCCGAATAACGAGCATGTAAAGGCTGATAAGGTGTTGGAAATCAACGTAAACCATGATGTGTTTAATTCGCTTAAAGCTGCCTTTACATCAGATAAGGATAAATTAAATTTATATACTAATTTATTATATAATCAAGCTCTACTAATTGAAGGTTTATCTGTTGAAGATCCTGTTGAATTTACTAATGATATTTGTAAAGTGATGGTGTAATACAGGTTTAGCTCAAGTAGGAGAAAAGATAAAATCTGTCTCGAACCGTAACCGGGTGGATTGAATTGAAACATGAAAACTGCCGAAGCTAGACATCAGAGCGTCATAATGCCTGTCCCAGACAAATGGGGCAGGCATTATTTTGGTAAAAACTAATACTTTACAAATTAAAAGCATATGGTATAGTAATCTATGTTAATCAAATAACAATTCTGCTTAAAGAGCAGGAGAGGTTCTAGAAAAACCCTCTATAAAAAACTAAGGCAGCTATATCCTTAGGATGTAGTTTTTTTGTTTTTTAGAACCTCCTTTATAAAATCAAGGAGATGATTAATGTGAGAATTTTATTGTATTTAGCTGTGATTGTGTTAGCGAATGTTGTGACAGCAAAGTTCGCTCCACTACACCTTGGGGTTTTTATTATCCCTTACGGTTCATTCCTAATTGGTGCAACATTCATTTTGCGTGACCTCGTGCAAAACAAATATGGTAAGAAGAAAACGTACATGTTTATCTTTACGGCGTTAGCGCTGTCTGCCATTTCAAGTTACTTACTAGGTGACACGCTGTGGATTGTTTTTGCTAGTGCTGTTAGCTTTGCGATATCTGAAACAACAGACACGGAAATCTACTCAAGACTAAAGCTACCTATGAACATCCGTATTTTATATAGCGGTGTTGTCGGGGGCATATTAGACTCTGCAGTGTTCGTAGTCATTGGTTTATCGCCGCTTGGTGCTGGTTTTATCCCGTGGGAGGCTGTATGGATGGCTATACTTGGGCAGGTTATTATTAAAGTGAGCATGCAATTCGTGGGAGTTGGGTTACTACAACTAGCCACTATTAAAAATAAAGAACAACTAGCTTAATAGTATGTAAGAAGGCGGGCCACCGATGATGTGGCTCGTTTTTTTAGTTTGTTGTTCAGCTCATACTTTATAGGCGGTGCCTTGACTTGTTTTTGTCCTCGCCTCGCTTATATGTGGCGTAGCTAGCACCTATCGTATTCGGTGTTTATAGGGGATAGGTGTTTGTATTTGGTATACGGTATCCGTATTTGTACTGCGTTAAAGGCCAAAACAGGTCATAAACGTATTTGTATTTTCGTTAAAGGCCATAACAGGTCATAACCTGTTGGAATGGCCAGTTAATTAGTCGATACATGCCGAAATATGTCGGTACCACGTACCGACACGGTTCGACGAATTTCAAACCGCTGATATGTAAGGGTTTTTAGCAGTGGTCAAATGGCCGGTACCACGTACCGACAAAAATCAGCAAAATTCCCCACCATCTGACATGCAAAACGATAACTCTTTCGTTGCAAATCAGCGGTAAGACACGTAAACATCAACCCGCAGAACACATAACAGCGATGCATATCACTCCGAATCCCACTCTTACCTGTGACATAGCCCTTCATCTTCTTATATAATGACCATATACGAAAGGAAGGTGCGAACGGTTGCAGCATACATTTGTTCGAAATGATAAGGAAGAACAGCTTGTGGCTCTTGCAGCTGAATTAGCTAATGACTTTGCAGGTCGTGCAGATACAATTGATCGTGAGGGAGTGTTCCCTTTTGAAAATATTGAAAAACTAAAACAAGCGGGTTACACCAAACTGACTGTTCCGAAAGAGTATGGCGGAGAAGGAATATCTTTATATAAAATGATTTTGTGCCAAGAGAGGCTAGCGCAAGGGGACGCGTCAACGGCGCTTTCCATCGGTTGGCATGTAGGAATTTTATTAGATTTAGCCGAAAAGCGACCGTGGCAGGAGTATACTTTTAAAGAAGTATGTGAAGCTGTTGTTGAGCAAAAGGCATTACTGAACAGTGCTGTATCAGAAAAAGCTACAGGGAGTCCGACAAGAGGGGGGAAGCCTGGAACAACAGCAGTTAAAAAGGGACGCTCATGGGTAATAAACGGTCGAAAAACTTTTACTACTATGTCGCCTGTTCTCGATTACTTCATTGTAGTGGCAACGATTCAAGACACCGGTGAAGTGGCTCAGTTTTTAGTAAAAAAAGGAGCGAACGGATTGCAAATTGATGAAACGTGGGACACGATGGCCATGAGAGGAACAGGAAGCCATGATGTTGTCTTGCAGAATGTAACGGTCCCTGAGGAACACCTTTTACAAGTTCTCGATAAGACTAAAAAACAAGATGCTAGTGGCTGGCTTCTTCATATTCCTGCATGTTATATGGGTGTTGCACTAGCTGCAAGAGAGTATGCTGTAAAGTACGCTAACAGTTATTCGCCAAATAGTATATCTGGAACGATAAGTGAACTACCGAACATTCGGAGTCTAATAGGTACTATGGAGCTTGAAATTATGCAAGCACGCCATTTTATGTACGCGGTAGCAGACCGATGGGATCAGCAGCCGGAGCAAAGACATATAATGCATTCTGAATTAGGAGCGGTTAAGCATGCGGTAACCAATACAGCCTTATCTGTTGTGGACAAAGCGATGCGCATTGTTGGGGCACAAAGCTTGTATCAATCAAACCCGTTGCAACGCTACTATCGCGATGTACGGGCCGGGTTACACAACCCGCCTATGGACGATGCGGTTATTTCGATGCTTGCTAAAAACGTGCTAAATAATTAAATGCTACCATGCAAAAGCGGATGACATGTTTCACTGACATCCGTTTTTGAGGGTGGCTAAGACAGAGCCATCTATTTAAAAATAATATTGTTGTTATATTTCATAAGACAAGCTAGTATAAGTTAATGTAGAATGTAACTTTTTAATTGTCATAAAGGAGTAGCTAATGCTATGGAATGGAAAAATATTTTTAGAGGCTTTGTAATGGGGATTAGTGATTTAATTCCCGGAGTAAGTGGAGGCACACTCGCGGTTGTTTTAGGCATATATGATCAGTTGTTAGAGTCAATTAGCGGTGTTTTCAGCAAGGACTGGAAGCGTCATGTTAGTTTTTTGTTCCCTCTTGGGGTGGGTGTTGGCTTAGCGTTAGTTTTACTAAGTAAACTCATTGAATACTTACTTGAATATCATTATGAACCAACACAATTTTTCTTTATTGGCCTTATCATAGGTGTTATACCGCTTATTACAAAACGCGCGAACGTAAGACAGAATTTTAAAATGAGCCATATTCTTGTTCTGTTGTTAGCAGCTTTGTTAGTTGCGTCGATGGCGTTTACAAAGCCTGATAAATCTGCTGATCCAATTACCACTTTAACACTGCTAACTGTCTTGGGGCTTTTTTTCTCTGGTTGGTTAGCAAGTATGGCTATGCTGTTACCGGGAATAAGCGGTTCGTTTGTACTCCTACTTTTAGGTGTATATCCTACTGCCATTTATGCTTTATCTAACTTCGATCTCCCTATTATAGCCACGATCGGAGCGGGAGTTATAGCTGGTTTTGTTTCAAGTAGTAAAGGAATAAGCTATATGCTAAAGCATTATCCGCATGTAACGCATGCAGTTATTCTTGGGTTAATTATTGGATCGGTATTTGTTGTATTCCCAGGAGTCGTATCAGGTTTGCAGCTCATTATTAGTGTTGTAACCTTGGTGGTAGGCTTTGTTACAGCCGTTGCCCTCGGTTCAACAGCAAAGAATTAAAATCTATATACTCTTTCGAATAGGAGATCTGTTTAAGTAAATAATAAAATGGAATCCTACAAAAGAAAGAGTGAAATGTTATGACAAAGCAAAAACAAACGAAAGAGCGTCTGTGGGAACAGCGAAAACAAAATCAAGATCCTCACGGAAAAGTAAAATCTTTTAGTGAATTAGCAGCGGAAGCTGGAAAAAAAGGTGAAAAATAATCCGAGAGCGAGCATGCTCTCGGATTTTTTAATGTAGAAATTCATTGCAACTTCATGTCGTAACCTACTACTTATGCACGTTCTTCAAACAATCTACATACCTCAACAATAACCTGTGTTGCTTTTTCCATGTTATCAACGGAAATATATTCAAATTTACCGTGAAAGTTTTCCCCACCTGTAAAAATATTAGGTGTGGGCATGCCCATATAGGAAAGCTGTGAACCGTCCGTTCCACCTCGAATAGGTTCGATAATAGGTTCGATATTTAAAGACTTCATCGCATCATATGCAATATCAACGACTTCTTTAACAGGCTCAATTTTTTCACGCATATTATAATATTGGTCGTTCAATTCTAGGTTGATGACGCTCTCTCCATATTTGTGCTGTAAATCTGCCACAATGCGTTGAATTGTTTCTTTTCTATTATTAAAAGACTCTCTATTAAAATCACGAATAATATAGTATAGCTTTGTTTGCTCTACATCCCCTTGGAAGCTAATAAGGTGATAAAAGCCTTCATATCCTGATGTATACTCAGGTGCTTCATCAGCAGGAAGTTTACTATGTAACTCCATAGCAATTTTGGCTGAATTTATCATTTTCCCTTTTGCAGTACCAGGATGAACGTTATTGCCACTAATAGTGATTTTTGCTTCAGCCGCATTAAAGCTTTCATATTGCAGCTCTCCAAGTGGACCGCCATCGACTGTATAAGCTACCTTTGCGCCAAATTCCTCCACGTTAAACTTGTGAGGCCCACGACCAATCTCTTCATCTGGCGTAAAGGCTACACGAATGTTTCCATGCTTAATGCTAGGGTTTTGTATTAAGTAAGCCATCGCAGTCATAATTTCCGCAATACCAGCTTTATTATCAGCGCCTAATAATGTTGTGCCATCTGTTGTGATAAGAGTATGCCCTTTATAACGAGTTAGCTCTGGATATTCATTAGGTGATAAAACTACATTTATTGCTTCATTTAAAACGATATTCCCACCGTCATATTGTTCAACAATCTGAGGCGAGACGTTTTTCCCTGTAAAATCTGTTGCTGTGTCAAGAT
Organism: Bacillus sp. HMF5848; assembly: GCF_003944835.1. Taxonomy (GTDB): domain Bacteria; phylum Bacillota; class Bacilli; order Bacillales; family HMF5848; genus HMF5848. The sequence continues at coordinate 4,379,918 of NZ_RWIV01000001.1, read as the reverse complement.
GTGCTAAGAAGCCAATGGTCGGCACGTCCTTAAGAGTATTTGCTGGCAGTGTGGCCATAACATAGCCATTGTCATCCATTGATACATCCTGCATACCAATTTCCTTCAGTTCAGTCACTAACTGCTTAGCAAGGGTAAGCTGTCCTTCGGTGGATGGGCAAGTCATGCTGTCAGCATTTGATTGCGTATCAATCTTTGCATAAGCAGTTAAACGTTCTATTAATTCCTTCTTCATATGTTTCAGCTCCCAACATTAATCATGAACTAATTAAGTATAGTGCAATAAATAATTTTCTAGCAATTTTGATTATATTACTTTCATTATCATTTGAAAAATAGAATATAAAGGTGTATATTTATTGGAAAATGTATATTTATACGATTGCATATTTATAAATGGTTTAAGAGGAGGATTATCATGAAAGACGAGTTACAATCTCATATTAAAGATATACAAGAAAAGCTTTGGGCTATTAGTGAACAGATGTTTCACAATCCTGAACTAGGTGACCAAGAATTTGAATCTATGAAGCTTCTTGTGAATATATTACAAGAGCATAACTTTAAAGTGGACACGAATATTGTTAACAGACCAACTGCGTTTAAGGCAGTCTATGATAGTGGGAAAGAAGGCCCTACTATAGCGTTTTTAGCAGAGTATGATGCCCTTCCTGGTGTCGGTCATGGTTGTGGTCATAATTTAATAGGAACGATGAGCGTGGGAGCGGGTATTACGTTGAGTAAGTTGCTTTCAGAAACAGGAGGAACTGTTGTAGTGCTAGGAACTCCTGCTGAAGAAACGAATGGTGCGAAGGTTCCGATGGCTGAGCAAGGCATTTTTGATAATATCGACGCCGCTCTTATTGTTCATCCGGCAGATGAGTCATATGAAAGTGGAGATTCATTAGCTATGGATGCTCTTCAATTCACCTTTTACGGTAAATCTAGTCATGCCGCAGCATCTCCAGAAGAAGGCATTAATGCCCTTGATAGTGTTATACAGTTATTCAATGGAGTGAATGCACTAAGACAACATGTCACAACAGACGTACGTATACATGGCATCATCAAAGAAGGAGGCGTTGCTGCGAATGTAGTTCCGGATAAGGCTGTTGCACAATTTTATGTGCGAGCAAAGGATCGAGAGTACTTAAACAGTGTCGTAGAAAAAGTGAAGCAAATTGCAGAAGGTGCGAGTCTCATGACGGGTGCGAAGCTAGAAACGGAGAATTATGAATTAAGCTATGACAATATGGTAACAAATATAGTGTTATCCAAAGCATTTACCGAAAATCTTCTTCAAACAGGTATTAAAAAAGTACATTCGGCGAAAATGTCTTACGGTTCTATTGATATGGGGAATGTTAGTCAAAAAACGCCTGCTATTCACCCGTATATTGGTTTCGACGTTCCCGGTTTAACTGCTCATACAAAAGAATTTGCGAATACTACTATTTCTGAAAAAGGGCAAACAACGCTTGTGCGTGGAGCATTAGCCTTAGCGATGACAGGATTTGACCTCATAACAAATACTGAGTTAATGCAGTCTGTTAAGGACGAATTTCATAATATGTAAAACAATGTCGAATAATTATACAAAATACTAGTATATTTTTTTATAAAAATATATTTCATTTAAATTATTTATGTGTTAATATACATATTAATGAATAAATATAAAAGATTTAATTCAAGGGGGATATATATTATGAAAAAAATGCTGTTATTAATGGTTATGGCACTTGCTGTTGTAGGACTAGCTGCTTGCGGAGGTGCGGCAGAAGAAGAGAAGAAAGTACTGAAAATGGGTACATCTGCAGACTTTGCTCCGTTTGAATCACGTGATGCAGAAGGTAACTTCATTGGCTTTGATATTGAGTTAGCGCAGTACATTGCTGATGAGCTTGGCTATGAATTAAAAATAGAAGATATGAAATTTGACGGTTTAATCGGTGCGTTACAAACGAATCGTGTCGATATGGTATTAGCGGGAATGTCGGCAACAGATAAGCGTAAGCAAAATGTAGACTTCTCTAATCCATATAATCATTCTGGTGAAATGTTCGTAACTTTATCAGATTCACCTATTAAATCTATCGAAGACTTAAATGGAGTTATGTTAGGGGTTCAGCTTGGAACAATCCAAGAAGAGGGCGCAGAGAAAATCAATGAGCAATATGATTTTGAGATTAAAAAGGTAGATAACGGTACAACATTAATTCAAGAGCTTATGTCAAACCGTATTGATGTTGCTTATATGGACAAAGCTGTTGCTGAAGGATATATTGCTGAGCAAAACTTAGCAGGTTTTGATGATCCAACATCAAGTTCACCAGGTATGGCGGTTGCTTTTCCTAAAGATAGCGAGCTTGTTGAAAAAGTAAATGATATTCTTGCTAAAGCCGAAGAAAATGGCAAGCTTGAAGAGTTAAAGAATAAATGGTTAAGCGAAGAACAACAATAAGGACGGGAATTCTTATAGAGAAATGAGGTGTAAGGCATGAATTTGGATTTTAGCCAAATCGTGCCTTATATTCCTTTTATGCTAAAAGGAATATGGGTGACGTTACAGTTTGTTATAGTCTCAATTATATTTGGATTTATATTAGGAACGCTTCTATCTCTTTTGAAAATTAGTAAGATAAAGGCGTTAAATTGGTTTGCGGATGCTTATACATCTATTTTTCGTGGCACGCCGCTTATTTTACAATTGATGATTATTTATTTTGCTATTCCCCAGCTAACGGGGTATGACATTCCAGCATTTTTATCTGCCGTACTTGCGTTTGGCTTAAACTCTGCTGCCTATGTGTCAGAAATTATTCGTGCAGGTATTCAAGCGGTTGATAAAGGGCAAACTGAAGCTGCATTAGCGTTAGGTGTACCATACCGTCAAATGATGATGGATATAATTTTACCGCAGGCTTTAAAAAATATTTTACCGGCACTTATGAATGAATTTATAACACTTACGAAAGAATCAGCAATTGTATCAACGATAAGTTATCTTGACTTAATGAGGCGCGCTCAAGTTGTTGGTGCTGATATTTATCGTAATTTTGAGCCGTTGTTATTTGTTGGATTTATATATTGGTGCTTAGTAATGGGATTAACAGTGATCGGTAGAGTGCTGGAACGGAGGTTGAGAAAAGGTGATTAAGGTAGAGAATTTATATAAAAAATTCGGTAAAAATGAAGTGTTAAAAGATATAACAACCTCTATCGGCAAAGGAGAAGTAGTGTCTATTATTGGACCGTCTGGATCTGGAAAATCCACTTTTCTCCGTTGTATCAATCTCCTCGAACAACCAACAAGTGGACGAGTTATTGTGAATGATATAGATTTGACAGATAAAAAAGCAAATATCATGAAGGTTCGCGAACACATTGGCATGGTCTTTCAACACTTTCATTTATTTCCTCATATGTCTGTTCTCGAAAATTTAACATACGCTCCTGTTAAGGTAAGAGGTATGAATAAGCAGGAAGCAGAAGTGAAAGCCCGTGAATTACTAGCAAAAGTAGGACTCTCTGATAAAGAAGAGGCGTATCCAAGTAGCTTATCTGGTGGACAGAAGCAACGTGTAGCAATCGCGCGTGCGTTAGCAATGGAACCGGATTTAATGCTATTTGACGAACCAACTTCTGCGCTTGACCCAGAAATGGTGAAAGAGGTATTGGATGTTATGCGTGACTTAGCGGAATCCGGTATGACGATGGCAATTGTGACGCACGAAATGGGATTTGCTAGAGAAGTAGCTGATCGTGTCATATTTTTAGACCAAGGCATGCTAGTGGAAGAAGGAGACCCACAGGAATTCTTCAAAAGCCCAACAACAAAACGTGCGCAGGAATTTTTAGAAAAGGTATTATAAACAGAGATGTCTTTAGGGCATCTCTGTTTTCTATTGTAAAACGTTTTTTGCTAGTTGACTTTTACTCGGGGTTTAACCATTCTTCTTGTGTTCTTTTAAATGATTTTTATCTGTATCGGTCAACTTTAAGTCTCCGTGTCGATTTCACTCGATTTTCCTTTTACAAGCACAACATTAGCACAACATTAAAACGCCCTCCTATTTCTGCTTGCGAATGTATAAAAAACATATTGACTCTCACGTTGCGTGATAGTTTATCGTTAGTGTATAAACATGAGAAGCGAGGTGATTAAAGGCTATGGGATATAAGGTGAAAGAGGTAGCAGACTTGGTGGGAATAAGCGTACGAACATTACATTATTATGATCAAATTGATTTATTGTCACCTAAATACGTAACAGATTCGGGATACAGAATTTATACCGATGAGGACCTTGAGATGCTACAACAAATTTTGTTTTTTAAAGAACTAGACTTTAGCTTGCAAGATATCAAAGAGATTCTAGAGAGTGAGCATTTTGATAGAATGCATGCATTACAAGCACATAAACTGATGCTTCTGGAAAAATACAAACGTCTAGCAACTATTATAGAAACGGTTGAAAAAACAATAGCAACCTATAGAGGAGGAACAACAATGTCAAATAAGGAAAGATTTGAAGGGTTTAATATGGCAAAACTCGAGGAACACCGAGGAAAGTATGTTGAAGAAGTGCAACAGAAATATGGAAATACAGACGCTTATAGAGAGAGTCAACAGAAAACATCGACGTATTCGCAAGAGGACTGGGTGAGGATAACAAAGAAAGGAAATGACATTTATAAAGAGATTGCGGAACAAATGGATAAGGGTCCTACTCATCCTGATGTGCAAGCACTAATAGCTTCTTATCGTCAGTATATTACGGATAACTTCTATAATTGTACGCCGGAAATATATCGTGGATTAGCGGATATGTATATAGTGGATGAGCGTTTTGCGAAAAATATTAACAAAGCACATGAAGGGTTAGCCCAATTTTTAAGCGAAGCAATACATGCATATTGTGATGCGTTATAACGAAAAAACGGCGACCTATTGTGGGTCGCTGTTTGCTAGTTTAGCTTCTGTATGGATTCTAGACCGGCAAAAGTCCAATTTGAGAAATTTATACCCTCTTTTGTTTCTTCAACAACTGAGATGGTTTTAAATTTTTCACCATCATAATCATACACAAGAGTAACCTGGACGGTACCCTCCACTTTAGTCTCACTATCAGTGTTGATATCTAACACCTCGAAGCTTTGCTCTGTTAAATTCAACTCGTTCGGTGACACTGTTACACCCTCTGTTTCTTCGATAAATGCAACAACATCGTTAGATATTTCCGTATGCGTAACTTTATATATTTCCTCTTGATTAGTCGTTAGCATCACTCTAATAGATAACACAACGATAATGATAAACCCGATACCAAGGTAAATGTTACGATACTTTGATTCTAAAATTGCTTTGAACATACATATCACCTCACGAAAGCTTGTTTCTAAAATCTTAATTTAATTATTATACTGCTTGGATAAAAAGTCAAAGAATCTCCTTTTAGACATACGCGTGCAATATTTACATTACTTTATGTAATATATATATTGCATTTAGTAAAATATATTGTATAATAGTGGTAAAGAAACAAGGAGGTAGAGCGTTATGAAGCTATTTCAAAGACGTAATCAAAATATTAAAGATGAGAGAATTGAAAATCTAAAAAACAAAGTGTACCGTGAAATGTTTACGGTTGTGACGATTATTTGTGGTTTTTCTATGGCACTAAAGCTTTTTTTTATTGGGCTTCATGCAAATGTTACAACGGAGATACTAGTGCTTATTCTGCCGGGTTTATACTATTTGCTGCGCATCACAAAACTCGGGATATATTCAGAAGAGATAGAGATGCATGACCAAAAAAGTAAACTGTCTATTTCAGTCAAAAATATCGTTTATGCACTCGCTATTGGTATAGTTCTAGGGGTAGGGTTTGGATTAAGAGCGGCAATCATGGATGCTAGTACAACTGGTGAGGCAGTGTATTACTTTGTGCTTGTATTCGTTGCGACGCTAATGATTTACGTCCCTATAATTGCCTTTACTGCTACATTAATTCATGTCGCCGCTAAAAGAAAAAGTGAGCAAATGATTAATGAAAATCTAGAAGATCAAGATAAAAAGTGGTGAGAGCGATGGGGAAAAATATTAAGTTAAAAATGGCCCGGACAGAAAAGGATTTATCTCAAGAGGAACTGGCAAAATTAGTCGGCGTTACAAGACAAACAATAGGGCTCATTGAATTAGGTAAATACAATCCGACTTTAAGCTTATGTATTGCCATATGCAAAGCTCTATCAAAAACGTTAGATGATTTATTTTGGGGAGAATAACAGGGGGACAAAACGATCCCCCCTATATGTTTTATAAGCTTTTACCACGAATCAAGCTAACAACGTCGTTGCGAGTTAGGTTGTAAAGCCTCCCAAAGAGGCAAGTGCTGTTCTTATACGCCTTGACTATGCTGCTTGTTTGGTAATTTTTGATTTGGATTATGCTTTCCTTGATGCTCTCTATTTTTTTCATCCTTCTTTTGTGTATCGTGTATTTTTTCAACAAATTCATGTGTACTCTCCATGTATATATCCCTCCTAAAGATCTTTCTCAAGTATTTTCACCAAGTTTCTTCAAAAAGATGTGTGACAATACCCTCCTATCACGGTACGATATGTGTAAAGAGGTGATAACACTGTTTGAATTGTCGTTACTCAGTTGGATAGTGATAATATTTTGTGCCATGCTTATTGGCTTTACGAAGACAGGAATTGCAAGTTTAGGAATTTTTGTTGTAACCATATTAATGTTCATTTTTCCGGCTAAAGCATCAGTCGGTATTTTATTACCCATGCTAATTGTAGGAGATATCTTTGCTGTTATTTATTATCGTAGAAAGGTTGTATGGCGATACTTATTTTCTTTAGTGCCGTGGGTGCTAGTGGGGATTGCGTCGGGCTATCTTTTACTTGACGTAATTAATAGCGAGCAGTTAAAGCCACTCATTGGTGCGCTCGTTCTTATTTTAATCACTTTACACGTGTTGCGCGATCGTTTAGGGGATAGATTTACTAAGATGCTTCCGAAATCGAAAGTGTTCACAGTGGTTATGGGGGCTTTAGCAGGATTTACGACAATGATAGGTAATGCGGCTGGGGGCATCATGTCCATTTATTTATTAATGAAGCAGCTGCCGAAGCAAGAGTTTATAGGAACGGCAGCATGGTTTTTTCTTTTTGTTAATTTAATAAAGGTGCCCTTATACATACAGCTTGATTTAATCACGTTTGACTCCATGCTATTCAACCTGAAGCTCATTCCAGCTATTGTTGTTGGTGCTATAATTGGAATTCGATTGCTACCTTATATTCCACAAAAAGTATTCCAAGCCCTCATTTTAATTTTTTCAGCCATTGGTGGTTTGAGATTGTTAATAGGATAAGAAAAACACCGATTGGCAAGCCTTAATGCGGAGACAGAGGCGTAGTTACACTTATGCATTAGGAAAGTATAAACTTTTCTTAAAAGCTAAAAAAGAAGAGGCTGAAATTACAGCCTCTTTCGCTATGTTAAAATGCCGTCGATAACTTTTTTCGTTAGGTTTGGAACGATCTCTAAAGAATAAGTCATTTCCATGCGTTCTAACTTTTTGTGAGCATCCATACCATAGGGACCGATATTAATAACCGGCACATTTATATCACGAATTTGCTCATAATTTACAACGTGCTTAGTACCCCATCCAGGGTTATTTTTAGTAACAGCATCAATCCCTTGCTTATCATCACTTAACGCAACAAAGCTCATATCAGAAATATAAGGGAAGAAACTTCGTGTTACAATAGGGTGTTTATAAAATGGTTGCATTGCTTCAACAGCATCATCTAAGGCCTGGATCAATGTTAATTCCTCGGCTGTTTTTCCACTAATTTCGATGCGCGGTGAATATAAAGATGAATAAAAAATAATAATCGCTGGACTTTTATTTTTCATCCATTGCCAAGCCTCTTCCACCACTTTTGCAGCAAACATTCTTGTATCTAACGATTCATCATACATAAGGTCCTCTTTAAAGCTGTTCATGTGTGTCGTGTACATATCACCATACTCATCTATCAGAAGCTGTTCCATTTCTTCATACGTATAAACGCGAGGCTCCCACTGGTATGGCGTTGCAACATCTCCGCTGAGAGTAGCATATTGCTTGGCTCTTTCGTTAAATTCGTTGAGTGCATTGTTAAAGGCAATAGAAGCCTGTTCTTTTAAAAGTGAAAGTACGTCTTTAGGAGACCATGAATGTATAAAAAAGTTGTAATAAACATAAGCTGCAAGCGCCGTTTGCACGGAGTATGTCGGCTTTAAATCAGTCTGCTTTAAAGAAACCGGAGGTACAGTTATTTCACCATGCGCTTCATCGCATAGGTCAGTATTATAGTTTATTTGTTTAGTTAATTCAGCTGCAATAAAGTTTGGATCTATCCCTTCAAAGCAAGACCCCACATGCGTCTCAGAGCCTGTTATGAAAAATGAAGGCAGTAATTTCCCGACAGTTCCTTTGTATATATAGCGGTTCGTATCTCCCTCGAAACGAGGTGCAACAAAATCCGCATTAATAGCTGCAACATAGTGAAAGTTATGTTCATGTTGCCATTGCTTTAATGTGGAAAGTGCAGATAAAATGCCATGTGAACTGTCTTCCTCATCGCATTCAGATAAAAAAACGATATTCCCATCTAACTCCTCAGGGTGTTCGGAATAATATTTTAAAAGATATAGATGGCTAGCTACACCACTTTTCATATCTAACACACCTCGGCCAAACAACCAATCCCCTGATTGTAAATGCTCTTTTGCATTATCAGGTATAATGTCATGTTCTAAAGCGGCCATTAATTCATCCGGTGAGCAAGCAATGTCTTTCAATTGAGTGAAATCGTCGATACCAACTGTATCCATATGCCCCATTAAAATCACAGTGCGATTGCTGTTTCCTTTTTTTCCTTTTACAAACGCTAAAACATTATATCTTTCATGAATGTCATCCTTTGTTTCGTGTAAAGCAACGTAACTGGGGTTTTCAATAAAGTACGGAAAAGAAGAAATAAGTGTAAATAATGAGTGCGCCATAACTTTTTCGCCGTCAGTATTCACAACACTTTCTATATGAACAAGTTGTTTAGTTAGTGCAAGAACCTCATCGCGACATGAAAGCATGAAAATACCCCTTTTTTCTAGTAAAGTGTTATTGTATTAAAATCTATATGATGTATTTGTATTCGTCAAGGGGGAATGAAACTCCTGAAGTCTGCAGGTAAGCTTAACTTAACGCTGTACGTTGTTTTGGTAATAACGTAGAATATCAAAAGCTCTATGTCCAGCATGACTCAGAAGCTGCTCCCACATTTGATCTCGCACAATATCTAACATAATAATTGCGTGCGCTATTTCAGGCGCTGTTTGTTTATGTTCAATTAGTGATAGCCAATCATTTTTTTCGAGGAATTCGTTAAGGTTGTCAGTCTCCATAAAGTTCACTCACCCTTTGCTTTTTTAACAGTGTAGCTATCATCCGGAAATTATTCATCTGTTTTGTAAGAATGTTTAACATAGTTATTTTAAAAATATGTATTTCATGTAAGAAAATATAACATAAGTAATGCGTTATCCCCCTTTAAAAGTATATAATGTTTATAAAACTATAAACGAACAACACAGCTAGGGGTGAAACTGTGGAAAGTGAGGCTTCGTATAAAAAGAGAAAAGTGATTTCAATTGGAGTTGTCAGTCAGTTAACCGGACTAACAGAAAGGCAAATTCGTTATTATGAAGAAAGACAATTGATTTTTCCAGAAAGAACAGAAAAAGGAAACCGTTTATACTCCTTCTTCGATGTAGAACAGCTCATTGCAATTGCGAACAAGCGTGAGGATGGTGTAAGCACACAAGAGATTAAGCAGGAATTTTCAAATGAGCATAGTCATAACAGTAAGTACAGAGCAAGAAATAATGAATTAAAAGGGCAAATTCAAGCACATTTTAATAAAAAAAATAAATATTAAAGTAATAAGGGGCAGCTGCCAGTTTAAGCATAGATCAACTCTCCACAATACTAACCACTCTAAACTTGCCCCGTTTCATCGATCCTCAACCGGTATATGTACAGGTACATCAAACAACCAAATCCAAACAAATGCAATGGGGACGGATAGGACTAATGCTAACAATGGTTTTTTTGAGAATAATCTAAGCATAGGGAACATTAAAATGTCGAAGATGGCAGACCATACAAGGTTCCAGCCATATTTGTAAAGTATTCCATTTGTGAATACTAATATGAGCTCAACGAAAACATATATCGAGACCCATGCCAAATAGTGTTTAAATACTTTCCAACGTGTCTCGTTTTCGGGATATCTTGCTAAAAACATAAGTGCTGTTAGCGGAAAAGTAATAAATGTGTATAGCATCTCTGTTAAGGTATGATTTGATAAAGTATCCGGGTTTAATCGCCATAAAAAGTAACTAGCGCATAAAAAATTATACGTTAAGTTCCCAACGGCAAAATACATCATTGTCGGGAAATATGTTTCCCACTTCCGCCAATCTCCTCTAATCCAAACGGCTATTATTGAAATAATCGCTAGTGCTACATGCAAATTATATCGTTCCTTTTAAATTGTTTTATTTGTTTGCAAATCCATATATTGCAAATAAAAAGTGTGACTAACTCTAATAACTCATAATTTATCGTCTTTATACATGAACCTCTTTCAGTATAGTCTTTGTACATAATTGTCTGAGCATACAAAAAAGATGTAGCAAGAAGCTACATCTTTAAAGAACAAAATAATATATACAGAAGTAATGAGCCAAACTACCTAAAAGGATAAATATGTGAAATATCTCATGAAATCCAAGGTGTTTAAAGTTTAAAAAGTTTGGCTTGAGCCAATATATGACGCCACCTATTGTATAAATAACACCACCAAAGACTAGAAGCATTACACCATTAAATGTTAGCTTAGCTGCTAGAGGTGACATAAAGAAGACCGCGATCCAGCCCATAGCAATATATAACATGGTAGAGAGCCATCTCGGACAATGAAACCAGACCATCTTGAAAAGCACGCCGAAAGTAGCGATACTAACAACAATGGAGAATAGTATCCACCCAGTGGTACCTTGAAGACTAATTAAGCTAAAAGGTGTATATGTACCCATGATTAATATGAAAATCATAGAGTGGTCTAGACGTCTTAATATAGAGATAACCTTATCTCTAGCTATTATCATGTGATATGTAGCAGAAGCTGAGTACAATAAAATCATACTAATGCCAAATATAGTGACAGCTGTAATAGCAAGAGCAGATTGTGTGGTTATCGACGCTTTTATCACTAAAGCAATTAAACCGATGCAAGCTAAAATAGCGCCTGCTAAATGTGTAAATCCATTAATAGGTTCACGAACAAACTGCTTAATATCCACTAATCAAACACCCCTTACGATATCATGTAGTTATTGTTACTATATATCATGATACATGTTATTTAAAATATAGTCAATGTAGCTTTAAAATGGTGTATAATATTATGTACTAACATACAATGAGGGATTATATTGACGGATATAAAACAACTTATCTCAGAGCTAGATTTACAAAAAAATATTTCACTAGATGATATTCCAAACCTAGATTTGTATATGGATCAGGTTATTCAACTATTCGAAAATACATACAAAACCACTAAACGAAGTGAAAAAGATAAGATACTGACAAAGACGATGATTAATAATTATGCAAAGGACAAACTGCTTCCGCCAATCCAAAATAAAAAATACACCCGAGAGCATATTATCTTTATTAGCCTTATATATCAGTTGAAAGGAGCTCTATCTATAAATGATATTAAGGCAATTCTCACTAGTATTCACGAAAATGAGGCTATTAATATTGAGCAATTGTATAAAAAATATTTAGAGCTTATAGCCGATCAGTCGAGGGGTTTTGTGGAAGATTTAGAGAAACGACAGCTTGCGATTGAAGCAACCGTTGAGAATGTATCGCCAGATAGCCAGGAGTCTGCCGAAACGCTCCTGTTAATAGCTTCCTTTGTACATATGAGTAGTCTATATAGACGTATGGCAGAAAAGTTGGTTGATCAGCTCGAGCTATAAAAAGGGAATATGGAAACTCATGTAGAATATTTATGTGAAAGCGCTAACATAAAGAAGGAGGTTTACTGATGGAAGAAAAATTTCCGGTGTTGTTAGAGGCAGAACCATTTTACTTTGAAGGAAACAAAGTAGGTGTGTTAGTATCTCACGGCTTTACAGGTACGACACAAAGTATGCGTCCACTTGGCGAGGCCTATGCAAAAGAAGGATACACTGTATGTGGTCCTCGCTTAAAAGGACACGGCACACACTATGAGGATATGGAGCAAACAGCTTTTGAGGACTGGATTGCTTCTATAGAGTCTGGGTTATCATGGCTTCGTGAACGCTGTGAGGTTATTTTTGTAACCGGGTTATCAATGGGAGGCACATTAACGTTATACATGGCGGAGCACCACCCTGATATTCGTGCTATCATCCCTATCAATGCGGCCATCGATATTCCTGATTTATCCGCCACTGAGCAGCTGGAAGGTGTTCGATATCTAGATGCAATCGGTTCAGACTTAAAGAATCCCGATGCTAGAGAACTTACATATGATAAAACACCAGTTAAGTCAATTAGCGAGCTAGTAAAATTAATGACGATAGTAAAAGAAAAGTTACCAACTATTACATGTCCGGCCTTAATATTTGTCTCGGATGAGGATCATGTTGTCCCACCAAATAATTCTCAAATTATTTACGATTCCATTCAGTCCTCGCGAAAAGAATTGGTGCATCTTTCTAATAGCTACCATGTCGCAACACTTGATTACGATCAGAAGATTGTTATAGATAAGTCGATTGCTTTTATAAAAGAATTCATATAAAAAATTTTTATTAACCAGTTTAGTTATAGCTAGACTGGTTTTTTAGTATAAAGCTAAGTGTCAGGTCTACTTGATTTTAGTGATAAAAGCCTTATGTTATAAGTAGTACCTTGCGGTTCAGTTGGTAGATAAAAGTGACGAATTTGTGACAAAAACCCTTCTCACACACGTAATAAAATGGTAAAATTATCAAAAAGAAAATAGTGCAGGTTGAATTGTTCTTAATAGAGAACATAAATCGAATTCACTAGCACTAAATATCAACATATGGGAGGAATTTTTAAGTTGGAGAGTCTTTATGGATTGTTAGTTCTTATTCATGTAATTGCGGCAGTGGCAGGATTAGGGGCAAGTTTTGCGATGCCTATTATAGCGAACTATCCAAAAACAGTATCACAAATTAAATTTGCTATGGAGATTAATAAAAATGTTGAAAAAACGGTTAAAATCGGTAGTATTTCACTATTGTTGACGGGCTTAATTTTAGGTTTAATTAATCCAGCATTGTTTACACAAGGTTGGTATATCGCTTCTCTTCTTATTTATGTTGCGGTACAGCCTATTACAGCGGTCATTTTGCCTAAAAAAATGAAGCAAATGGGTCAGCTTATTGCAAATCATTCAAGTGAAGAAATACCAGATGAGTTTATTAAAATTCAAAAAACAACAGCACCTTACAATATGATTTTACATTCATCAGCTATTATATTAATTATCTTAATGTCTATTAAGCCGTTTTAAACGCTGCCAATATGATTAAGAAACTTTCGTGAATTATTAGAAAACTTAGATTATAAATTTATAGAAATGAAAGAAAGTGCTGTCCTGAAAATAGGTAGCACTTTTTCCTTTTTTTACAATATAATACCATATAGAGATAATACTAATTAAACCGTTATATATAAAGGGTTTGTATTTTTTTATACTTTATAACGTATTTTGTATGTTAATAAAACCTCCATTTTATCGACACAATCTTTTCAAAATTAATATCTTCACAAGCGGAGCAATGCTGTTATAGTAATACTAGTAAGTGTATTTACCTTACTAAGTATGGTAACATCGATTAATCATATAGCTTTAAAAGGAATTGTGATTTATTCGCAATTTTATTTTTACAGGTGATTGTGAAGTGCTTCACAAAATACCCTGCTAGGTTAAACCTAAAGTGAAGAGGTGACAATATGGAATTTAATCAAAAAGTAAAGGATGAAGCTGCGAAAATCGTTGATGGCTGTATGGGGCACGACGAAGCCTTTTGTGTCGCAACCTGTCCAATGCATACTGATGTAAAAAAGTACGTTGCGCAAATTGGTCTAGGTCGCTATGAGGATGCATTATTGACAATTCGCGAGAAATTATTCTTGCCAAATACATTGGGACGCATTTGTGCTCATCCGTGTGAAAGTGTATGTCGACGCAATGAAGAATTCGCTCAACCAATATCAATTGCAGCCCTAAAGAGATTTGCTGCTGAAAAAGCGGATAGAAAAGAGTTATGGGATACGTCAGTTGGAACGCCTACTGGCAGACATGTTTGCATAGTCGGAGCAGGACCAGCCGGTGCGCAAGCTGCTATTGATCTTCGCAGGCAAGGTCATGAAGTAACAATTTATGAAAAGCTACATGTTGTTGGTGGCATGATGCGTGTTGGTATTCCAGAGTATCGTTTACCACGAGATGTAATTGATTTTGAATATAGTTACCTCGAGGACCTTGGCGTTGAGATGAAGATGGGTGTCGAAATTGGAAAAGACATCACATTCGCACAGTTAAAGGAACAATATGATGCTGTTATTATTGCACATGGTGCGCATAAAGGTTCAAAGCCGCCTGTACCTGGTGTAGAAGCAGACGGTGTGTTCCATGCTGTTGAGTATTTAAAAGAAATTAGTTTAACTCACGCTTTCCCGAAAGCAGGCAAGCGCGTTGCTGTTGTTGGCGGTGGTGACGTTGCGATGGATTGTGCACGTTCATCATGGAGAATTGGTGCAGAAGAAGTATATTTAATTAGTTTAGAAGAATTAGAGAAGCTACCAGCTAGTCATTTTGAAGTAGAAGAAGCTTTAGAAGAAGGCGTAAAGTTCGTTAATGGTTGGGGTACGCAAGAAATAATCTCAGAAAATGGTCGGATTTCTTCTGTGAAAGTAAAGCGTGTTAAATCAATGTTTGATGAAGAAGGGCGTTTTAATCCAACGTTTATTGATGAGGAAATGACTTTAGAAGTAGATACTTTAATTTTTGCAACAGGACAAATAGTAGAAGATATTTCAGGTGGACTTTTAGAGCAAACGCGTGGTGGTCGCTATGTTGTTGATGCAGATACACTTGCAACAAATATTGAAAATGTATTTGTAGCAGGTGACGCTAGTGGCGGAAATATAGTTGTGCAGGCTATGGCGCTTGGTAGAAAGGCTGCAACATCAATTGGTTTATATTTCGAAGGCAAGGCTCTTACGGAAGGGCGCAATTTTGTACGTGAATATTCATATGAAACAAACCTGAATGTACCTCTACCTAAAGGTACAGTGGACTTACCTCGCACGTCAGGGAATCTCAGAAGTCCAGAAGAAAGAAAATTGGATTTTGTGCAAGCTGACCTAGGGTATACAGAAGAACAGGCTTTGAAAGAAGCAGGTCGCTGCTTGCAGTGTGAATGTAAACTCTGTATGGATGAATGTATCATGATGAATGATTATGGCGAGTGTCCACAAGACATTTTTAAAGCATTTTTAGAAACAGGCACAATTGATCCAATTATTCCTTATTCATGTAATGTTTGTGGTGGCTGTACTCACGTATGTCCAAATGATTTCCCAATGGGTGATGTGTTTATGGGCATGCGTAAAGATATGATTAAGCAAAACAACGGGAAGTCTCCGATGCCTGGTCATAAGGCAATTGAGATGCACCAAATGTTAGGCTTCTCAAAAATTTTCTGTACGAAAGTGAAGGGGGCACAATAAATGACTAAGCAGATGGGATTTATGCCGGGCTGTTCACTTCCCTCATATACACCTGATGGAGTTAGGCAAACTGCTGAATATTTAAAAGAGCTGTATCCAAACCTTGGTGGTGTGCAAAAGTGCTGTGGAAAAGGTACGAAGGCACTTGGTCAAACGGAAAAGTTTAATGACCGTTTCAGTGGATTACAAAAAGACATGGATGATGTTGGCATCGAATGTATGATTGTTGCTTGCCAAAATTGCTATAAAACTATTAAAGAAGCATCTACAACAGAAGTAGAATCTCTGTGGAAGCTCCTTCCTAAAGTTGGGCTACCAGACCATATCCGCGGAAAGGCAAAGCATAGTGATGTCGTGTTTGGCATTCATGATTCTTGTTCGACTCGTTATGAAACAGAGATTCATGATGGTATTCGTTGGATTCTTGATGAGCTTGGCTACAAGTATAAAGATAGTGAATTTTCTAGAGAAAATACTAGATGCTGTGGTTTCGGAGGTATGATCGTTCCGGCCAACCCAACATTAGCAAAACGCGTGATGGAACGTCGCGCAGATGATTTTGAGACAGATTATGTTGTTTCATATTGTGCTGCATGCCGCTCTTCTATGATGAAAGTTGGTAAAAAATCGTTTCATATTTTAGATCTTATTTGGGGTCCTGTCATTACAACTGAAAGTGAAGCCCCTGAAGATGTGCTAGCGGATGCGAAAGCATCATGGATCAATCGTTATAAATCAAAGCAAGTTATTAAAAAAGTTGTTAAATCTTAATAAACCATAAAAATATGCAGAAAGTATGGAGGAGATTGGAATGAATAAAAAAGCTATGATTAGTATTGCGACAGTTTTAGTTCTTGCAATTGCTGGGTTTTTCGTATACAAAAGCATGACAGCAGTAAAGGTGGCAGATGTAAACCTTACCGAACAACAACAAAAGATTTCCGAATATAAACATCCAGAATCAATCATTACACCTGAAGAGTTAAATGCTTTATTAGTAGATGGAAAAGAGGATATCGTTGTCATTGGTACAATGAAATCAGCTGATCAAGTTATCGATGGTTCATATGTTGTTTGGCGTGATAACTACTCTGGTACAGATGCATTTCCATATGGTGGTATGATTAATACAAAAGAAGAGCTTGAAGCTATGCTTAGCGAATTTGGTGTAAACCAAGATACAACAATTGTAACGTATGCAGCAAACGATCAACATGACTCAGCTCGTTTATTCTGGACATTTAAAGTATTAGGTCATGAAAACGTTCGTTTACTTGATGGTGGTATGAATGCTTGGTTAGGTGCTGGCTTCGAAGCAGGCGCTGTCGCAAAAGCAGGAGATCGCCCAGCAACTGAATATAAGGCAGCAGATTATAATGTAGCTAAATATGATGCATCTCTAGACATGGTGAAACAAGCAGTTGGAAACGACGATTATATTATTCTTGATACACGTAGTGAAAGTGAAGAAACAGGCGCAGACACGAAAAAAGGTGCATTTGGCCCTGGTAAAATCAAAGGCGCAACTTTCCTTGAGTACAAAATAGCAACAAAAGAAAATGGTACGTTTAAAACAAAGGCAGAGCTAGAAGAGATTTACAAAGATGTATTAAGCTCTGATAAAGAAGTAATTGCATATTGCCAATCTGGTGTGCGTAGTGCTTACACTTGGTTTGTATTAACACAAATCCTTGGCTATGAAGATGTTCTAAACTATGATGGTTCTTGGATCGAGTGGAGCTATTATGGTTACGATCAAAAAGATGCGTCTGTTAAAGACTTAACTGAAAACGGTAAGTTCTAAGGAGAGTGAATGAAGATGGCAAAGCAAGAAAAAAAAGGTGGTGCCCTTAAGCTTTTAGCTGTTGTGGCAGCTATAGCTGTAGTGTTCTTCATCGCTTGGAAAACAGGTATTTTAAATCAATTAAAAGATGTAGAAGCAATGCAAGCTTGGTTTGAAGGCTTTGGTGTGTTAGGTTACATCATTTTTATACTAGTGTTTATCGCTGTTGCGGTATTCATGTTACCAGCATCTTTATTAACGATTGTAGCTGGTATTACGTTCGGATCTGTTAAGGGCGGGTTACTAGCTTTAATTGGTGCTACTCTTGGTGCCATGGCAGCATTTTTAATCGCTAAATATGTAGCTCGTAAAATGATTGTTGAAAAATTTCAAGACAACGCTATTTTTAAAAAGATTGATGTTGGAGTGGAAAAAAATGGTGTTAGCTTTTTAATATTGTCTCGCTTAGTTCCGGTATTCCCTTACAACGTGCAAAACTATGCGTATGGGGTTACTAGCATACCATTTATGAAATACTCATTAGTATCTTTAGTAACAATGGCACCCGGCGCTTTCATCTATGCGTTCATGGCTGGTCAAATTGTTACAGAGGGAATGTCTTTTAAACTATTAATTCAATTCGCATTAGCAGGTATTATCTTATTCTTAGTTTCATTAATTCCAAAATATATTGCTAAGAAAAAAGGTATTAATATGGCAGACCTAAAAGGTTAACAAGATAATAGCGCTCGGACTTAACCGAGCGCTATTATTACGTTACAATATGTTTCTCCGCTTCATACGTTAAGGTCCCGTCATAGTTTAGCCTCATAAACAAACCTCATAATCTTAGTGATTTCATGGTTATAATTTCCGAATGACTTTGACACACAATGTTACTAATTTTAGCATAGTGCTTATAGCTATAACGTTATAAAATGTAAATATAAGTAATGCTCTAGATACTATAATTTAAATAGAAATGAGAGGAAGTTTATAATGAAGAAATTTGCATTATTGATAATACTGGCCACGCTTTTAATAGCTGGCTGTAGTAATTCAAATAGTGAAGAAACAGCAACCTCTATACTTGATCAAGATTGGCAGCAGATTGAAGAGGCAGCTAAAGGCACCGAAGTGCATATTTTTATGTGGGGTGGCGATGATGGTGTTAACTCTTATATTGATGATTGGGTCGCGCCAAGGTTAAAAGATAACTACGATATTAAGCTCGTAAGACATCCAATGGATGCTGCTGATTTTATCTCAAAGCTTATGACGGAAAAAAAAGCCGATAAAACAAAAGGTACTATTGATATAATTTGGATTAATGGTGAGAACTTCCGCAATGCAAAGGAAAACGGATTATTGCTAGGTTCCTTTGCTACTAAGTTACCAAATCTTCAAAATTACATTGGAGAAGATAAAGCGTATGTTACCAATGACATGGGTACAGCTATCGAGGGCTTAGAAGCTCCTTGGGGGAAGGTTCAGTTTGTACTAAACTATGATTCTGCTAAGGTGCAGAATCCTCCGACAACGTTTACAGAGCTATTACAGTGGGTACAGGAGAATCCAGGTCAATTTACGTATCCTAATGTGAATGACTTTACTGGAAATGCATTTGTTCGCCAGCTTCTTTATGATGTGGCTACTAATGATCCAACAGCTATTCAAAACAGTTACAATGAACAATGGCTTACGGAGAATAGTGGACGCATCTGGTCTGTGTTGAATAATTTAGAAGCATCACTATGGCGTGAAGGAAAAACATATCCAGAATCGTTAGCACAGCTAGACCAACTTTACTCAAAAGGTGAGGTTGCTTTTACGATGGCATTTAACGAAAGACGTGTATCAAGCCTGATTGAAGATGGTGTGTTCCCAGAAACAACAAAATCACTTGTGTTACAACCAGGCTCAATTGGAAATAGTCACTACTTAAGTGTTCCGTTCAACTCACCGAATGCAGCAGGGGCTATAACTGCAATAAATTTCTTCCTTTCACCAGAGGCACAAATTGCAAAAATGGACGAGAGTATGTGGGGAGAAGGTACTGTGCTGGACGCGAGTAAACTATCTGATGAGCAGCGTGCCCAATTAGAGGAGCTTTCAGGTCCATCTGTAGTGAATCCTGATGAGATTCTTCCTGAGTTGAATGCAGCTTATGCAGATTGGATTAAGGAGCATTGGGAGAATGAAGTCGTTCAAAAATAAACGTCTTCAGCCGTATGTGTATGTTTTACCTAGCTTTCTATTTTTGGCCATACTTGTTGGGTATGGCCTATGGATGGCAGGTGTAGAGAGTGTCTCTTCCGAAGGGACATATCAAAATCTCTTGTCCAATAAGGATTTTATTGATTCTGTAGGTATTAGTATTTGGGTGGCTTTTGTTTCAACGATATTATCTATTTGTATTGGCATTCTTATTACAAGGACAATGTTCAGACTGTTTAAACGAGATACATGGAAGATACTAGCTTGGTTTCCTATGTTGATTCCGCATTTTGTTGCTGCATATATTGCTTTTATTATTTTGGCACCAAGTGGGTGGCTATCGAGCTTGTTATATCAGTTGGGGTTTATCGACTCCATTAAAGATTTTCCTATTTTAATTAATGATGCCCATTATATCGGCGTAATATTTTCCTATGTTTGGAAGGAAGTTCCCTTTGTTGTATTAATGCTTCTGCCTGCGTACCAAGAGCTAGATTTACGCTTTGAGGATGTAGTTCGAACACTGGGTGGTGGGACCTGGAAGGTGTGGCAAACGGTTGAACTACCATGGATGTGGCCAGTTTTGCTCGAAATTGCACTTATTTTAATGGCATTTATTATGGGGGCGTACGAAGTACCAGCGTTACTAGGTGTAACGTATCCGAAAATGCTTCCAATTTTAGCGTATCAATGGTTTTATGAAGGGAATTGGGTTCATCGCCCTGATGCCCAAGCACTTATGGTTTTATTATCTATTGTAACGATCGCAAGCACTGCGCTTATTCTTAGCATCTCACGTAAATGGCAGAGAAAATGGATGGTGAGGGAACGTTGAGAATAAAAAAAATATGTCAAGTGACACTAACAATTCTATTCTTCATACTGTTTGTAGCACCGGTTCTTTTATTGGCCGCAAAAAGCATAGGAACGGGTTGGGTATGGCCGCTTGTTCTTCCAACTGAATGGGATTTTAGGGCTTGGAATGTCATTGTTTCGGATCCACAAGTTATTCAATCTATCAATACAACAGTCATATTAGGTGCTTTAGTGGTTATATTTAATATTTTACTTGCTTTACCAACTGCTTTTAGCTTAAGTCGCTATCATTTTCGGGGTAAATCATTTATTGAGGCATTTCTCCTCATGCCAATTCTTATTCCTGTATTAGCCATTGCTATGGGGATTCATTTTACAATGATTAAGTTAGGTCTAGCAGATAATATGCTTGGTGTACTAATCATTCATATGCTCCCGACATTGCCGTATTCTATAAGGATGCTGAAAGCAGGCTTTGATCGTCTAGATACATCATGGAGTGAACAAGCGTCAACTTTAGGAGCAAGCAAACGAGATCAGCTTTTATCAGTGACAATTCCATTATTACTGCCGAGTTTAAAAAGTACGGCATTACTAGTGTTTGTAATATCATTAAGTCAATATGTCTTAACAGCTATCATCGGGGGAGGTAATGTAACAACACTATCGATGTTATATTATCCGTATTTTAATAGCGCTGATGAAGCGATAATAGCAAGTTTTTCAGTTGTGTTTGCTTTATTACCTTTATTATTTTTACTTGTCCTAGAGGTTTTAGCGCAATTGTATGTGAAGGCTATGACGAGAGCTTAAACAAAAGGGTGATAGTATGGCATTTATAAAAATATCAAACTTAACAAAGACATTATCGAATCAAACGATTTTTACAAATCTTAACATGTCTGTATCACAAGGAGATATCATAAGTCTAGTAGGTCCGTCGGGTTGTGGGAAGACGACTTTTCTACGTAGTATAGCAGGTCTTGAACAAGTTACGGGTGGACAGCTTCTCCTTGAAGGGCAAGATATCACATATACGAAAACGGAAAAAAGGCCCATCGTTTTAATGTTTCAACAACCGCTTTTGTTTCCTCACATGACGATTTTGCAAAATATTACGTTTGGCCTTAAATATCAGAAGCATCGTTTACCAAAAAGAGAACGTCTTGCTAGTGGCTTGAGAATGTTAGAGAAAATAGGGTTATCTGACTACGGCTCTAGATACCCTCATCAGTTATCTGGCGGACAGCAGCAACGAGTAGCATTAGCAAGAGCGTTAGTTATGAATCCGGCTTTGTTACTTCTAGATGAGCCTTTTAGTAGTCTAGATCCTAATTTACGTTCAGCACTGCGTACATGGGTAAGGGACTTTTTAAAAAAAGAAGGTGTTACAGCTATATTTGTTACACATGACCGTGAAGAAGCAATGAGCATAGGTGATCAAGTAGTGGTCATGAAGGATGGTATGTTTCAGCAAATAGGAGCCCCAAATACGGTGTATCAACAGCCAGTCAATCGAGAGGTAGCGGCATTATTTTCTGAAGGGTTGATTATTGAAAAGGGCTTTATTGCGGCAAATAAAATCTCGCTTTCGCAAAAAGGCTTGAATAAGAATGCCAGTAGTCATATTCATGGAGCTTGTGTGGAAGAGAAATTTTTAAAGTACGGACAAATGTTTTACAAGGTACACTTGAAGGAAATAGACCAACGTGTTGTGATTATGAGCCAGGATGAGTTTACTGAAGGCTCTAAAGTGTTTGTTATCTACGATAGTAAGGATATACAACTATTTAATCATACCTCACCTACTAACAAAGTAGAAATGAAGTAATAAAGGATGTGTGACTCATGTTAGATACAAAAGCGCGTCACTTAGTGCAACCTGGAATAGAGCGCACTGCTCGCATGCTTCTCAAAGTAGGATTAACAGCAGACCATGTTACGACTATTGCCTTCGTTATTGGTGCATCATCAGGGATATTTATTTATCTTGATCTTCCATTTTGGGCCTTATTTGTACTATGGTTCTCTGGATTTCTAGATGCAGTGGATGGAACTATGGCCCGACTTACAAAGCCATCTTCATTTGGAACGGTTCTTGATGTTAGCTATGATAGACTTGTTGAAATAAGCGTGATTTTAGGTTTAGCGTTTCGATTCCCAGACGCAATGTGGGCTCTGTTACTATTAAGTGTTTCTATTATATACGCGATGACGATTTTTTTAACAGTAGGAGCAGTGTCTGAAAAGAATGGTGTTAAATCATTTTATTATCAACCAGGGCTGGCTGAGCGTACAGAAGGCTTTGTGTTGTTTTCACTAATGATTATCTTTACAGATTTTTTAGTTCCAATTACATTACTATTTTTAGCAGTAGAGATTTTCACATCGCTACAGCGTTTAAATGAAGCTAGAAAAATCCTAAAAGCATAGCTAATGATGGTGTTATATCCGACGTACGCAGCTATTGTAACAACGTGCCGCGGATCGATTTTGTCATAATAATTATTTTAAGGATCTTAGTCTAGTATTATAAGACGGTATTTAAAAATGAGACTATAACAAAAACGAGGTGGCAAAAAAGCTAGCTCGTTTTTGTTATGACTGGGAGTTTAGTTTCCGAGTAAGCGTTCCTGTCGAAAGGGCAGCCATGAGTATCTGTGTGTCGAAAAATGAATGATTTTGTAGGTGCCTGGCACTACATTTTTTAACGGTATGAGAAACCCAGTCATAGCAAGGGTGCAGATTTTGTCGAAGAATGCAGGTGCCTGGCACCACCATCCCTTGACCGAGGAACCGTCCATTACTAGGTATTTACCATTAACACTGGCACCGTTCATTACCACGTGTTGCCATTAACGCTCGCACCGTCCGTCATCACGTGTTTGCCTTGCAGTTGTACGTCCAGACAGTCCATGACAAAGTCCATCTCCTAGTAAAAGAAGATGGACTGCTCAATATTATGCAAAGCTTTTCTCTAAATCCTCGATCAGCGAGCCGACGTATGTTACGGCTTTGCGAATAGCATCTGGTTCTGACATATCAACGCCAGCCTTACTCATTAGTTCAAGCGGCTTCAATGTACCTCCAGCTTTTAAAACTTCTAGCCATCTGTCTACAACCGGCTGCCCCTCTTCCAGCATCATTTGGTGGACAGCAGTGGAGGCTGTTAGCCCTGCTGAATATGTGTACGGATATAAGCCCATATAGTAATGAGGCTGACGCATCCATGTGAGGCTAGCGCCTTCATCAATCTCGACTGAATCGCCCCAGAATTCTTTTAATACAGCCGCTTTCATGGCACTTAATGAAGTCGCAGTGAGTGCTTTGCCGTTTTCTGCAGCCTCATACACTCTACGTTGGAATTCTCCTTCAAGTAAGTGAGTCACAAAGTTGTGATAATATGTGCCGATGAATTGCAGTAATACCCAACGCTTCATGCGAGCATCGTTTGTTTTGTTTAAAATATGATGACCTAAAATAAGCTCGTTCATCGTAGATGGTGCTTCTACAAAGTATGTCGAAGGACGCGTATTAGACACGCGCTGATGCTTATTCGCTAAATAAAAGTGACCAGCATGTCCTAATTCGTGAGCTAAAATAAAGGCCCCTCGCATAGAATCAGTCCAAGTTATTAAAATATATGGATGGGCGCCATAAGGACTTGCACAAAAAGCTCCTGTTGCTTTTCCTACGTTATCGGCAAGGTCAACCCAGCGCTCGGATAATCCTTTTTCCATAATAGCGGAGTATTCAGGTCCCATTACTTTTAATGCTTCTAAAATTACCTCGGAGGCCTCTTCATACGTTGTTTTTGGATTGAATTCCGGGTCTAGCGGAGCTTTTAGATCACAAAACTTCAACGTTTCAAGACCTAACACACGTTTTTTTAAATCCGCAAAGCGCCTCATAAATGGTGCCAACTCATTAAAAATTACATCAAGCTGATTGTTATACATGTCCTGCGTCACTTGTTGTGGGTGCAAAAGCATGTGTGTGACAGATTCATAGTTTCTCAAGCGTGATAATGTTACTTGTTTTTTAACTTCTGTAGCGTATGTCGCAGCAAACGTATTTTTATATTGCTGAAGTGTTTTGATAAATGATTCATAAGCGTTGCGTCGCACAGTTGTATCCTCTGAAATTTCATAGCGATCTTCATATAACGCAAAAGAGTTAGACAGCACCTCACCTTTGCCGTCTTTAAAGGAGTCAAATTGCATGTCAGATAGCTTGCTACGGTTATAAATGACATACGGTGCTCCATGCACCTCTCCAAGCGCAGCTAATACTTCTTCCGTCTCTGGCGTTAATGTATATGGTTTGTTAGCAAGAATATCTTTTAATGTTTTACTAAACTGTTTTAACCCCGGCTCTGCCTCTATATACCCCTCTACTGTACCATCTGGGAGCGCTAGAATTTCCGATTCAATAAAGGACAGCTTTGCGCTAATTGTTGCGTACATAGATGCAGCTTGTGAAACGTTGCCTTGATAAGTAGGATCTGTGCCATCACCAGAATTTTGTAAGTTTGCATATGTATACGCGCGAATCATTCTCTCTGCTACTTCATCTCGAGCGACTAAGCACTGAAGCAACTGCTGTGGTCCTTCTCCGAACGTTCCTTTATATTTAGTGACAGTTGCAATATCCTGCTGAATAGCCGTAAGTTCAGTCTCCCATGCTTCATCGGACATGAATAAATCCTCTAGCTTCCATGTTAGTTCTGTAGGTACTTCTTGACGTGTGAGTCTTTTTGACATCGTATCTCCTCCTTGTTATGTTGGTATATCAAATTATTTCGTATATCTAATTATATGGCATGTGCAATAATTTTTAAATAAAAAATAGTTTAAATTTTCTTTCTAATATATGTTGTTTATCGAGTGTATTCTAGTACAATAGTAATATCATAGTTTTGGAGGGTTTTACATATGGCAGATGTGTATGCAAAAATCGTAGGTTTATCTGAAGTACATGAAGATGATGGTCTTGAAATTTATGACTTTCTTTTACTTGAAGATGAGGAAGTTCTTTTATCATATAAATCAATTCGTGACCGTTTAGTTATAACAGACTCAAAGCTTATCATTATAAACGTCCAAGGGTTAACGGGTAAAAAGAAGGAATATATGGTCATTCCGTTTTCGAAAATCTCAGCCTTCTCTGTTGAAAGCGCAGGTTCATTTGATTTAGATGCCGAGTTAAAAATATATGCATCAGGCATTAATCAATTAGAGCTGCAGCTAACAAAACATACAGATGTCCGTCCACTTGCAGCTCTATTAAGTCAAGCAATAAGCTAAATAATTATTTCAAGACGCCCATCATTTTGATTATAAATAGTTTGGGCAACAGCAGCAGGATTTTTAAGGCGGCTTTGATCTGAGATGTGGTGACTGTTTAGCCAAAAAGGTGTATTCATGCCACCCATATATACGGCTGTAATATGTAGTGGTGATTCTGCATACTCTTTTTGCAGACTTTCTGTAAATCCACGGACAGCGAATTTACTTGCAACATACACAGATTCGTTTACTTTGCCTTTGAGTCCTGCTGTTGAAATAATATTGAGGATTGTTCCCTTTTGTTGTTTTTTGAAAAATGATAAACATGCTTGTGTCATAAAAATAGTACCTTTAACATTCGTATCAATGATGGTGTTCATTTCTTCTAAACTGTAAGTCTCAAGTGGACCGAAGTAGCCGACACCAGCATTATTTATTAGCATGTCTATCGATTGATGCTTTTCTAGTAACGATTGTATCGTGTGCTGTACATTATGATAATTTGTAATATCACAAACAACAGTATAAGCGTTTGCTCCGATTTCAGTCTGTACGTCCTTTAGCTTTTGTAAGGATCTCCCTACTAATATTACTTCATAATCGTGATTGGCATACAACAGAGCAAGCTCTTTCCCTAGTCCGGATCCTGCACCTGTGATTATAACTCGTTTCATACTGTAAACCTCCATAAATTTTAAAAATTGAGGTGTTCTAGCGTTGAAAAAACAAATGGTTGATGCGGTTGGTCGTCAATTTAGCTACGCATACCCACCGACGCGTATTGTATCGCTCGTCCCAGGCATTACAGAAACGTTGTTTGCCCTTGGTTTAGAGGAGCAAGTTGTCGGAAGAACAAGATTTTGTAAATTTCCTATTGATAAAGTAGAGAAGGTCCCTGCTATTAGTGGTACGAAAGATATAAACATAGATCGTATTCGCGCGTTGAAGCCCGACCTCATTATAGCGGAGAAAGAGGAAAATACAAAAGATATTGTTGAGACATTAGAAAAAGAGTTCCCCGTGTATGTAGCTGAAATTCAAAGTGTAAACTCTGCCCTCGATACAATTGAGCAGCTAGGGTTTATATTGAATGTAAGAGACAAAGCCGCACAACTAGTATGTAGTATTCGTGAGCAGTTTCATGAACTTGGAAAAGTGTCTAGGAAACGAGTTGCATACTTCATATGGAGAAAACCATATATGGTTGCTGGTCGCGATACGTATATTAATTCTGTTTTAACGATGCTTGGCTATGAAAATGTATTCACAGATAGGGATAGTAGGTATCCAGCTGTTGACGTAAAGGACATTCAATTAGCCAGAGTAGATTATATTTTTCTTGCGAGTGAGCCTTTTCCGTTCTCAGAGAAGCATAAAAAGGAGTTGCAGGATATTGTTCCTGATGTTCCCGTTGTTTTAGTTGATGGCGAAATGTTTTGGTCCGGAGCAAAAATGCTAGAAGCAGCGAAATATTTTAAAAATCTGCAGAAGACTTGTCCGTGAGGGTAGGTCTTTTTTTGTCGGGATGCACGTATAGTTCCTGATTGGCTTAAGGCAGCACGGTTTACGTGAAGTTTACGTGAAGTTGTAATATTTTTACGTCGAATACAGTCAGTGTTTGTTATATTTTGTCGGTACATAGTACCGACAAAATACAGTGTTTGAAAAACCCAGTCATATCAAGGGGGCAAGATAAGTCGGAAAATGACGGTACCACGTACCGACAATAAACGACATAGAACTACATTACATATCACTATTAACCTCCGAAAAACAAGACTTCATTGGCAATATTAGTGAAAAGATCGTCGAACACTTTTTTCATTTAATAAATCCTCTCTACTCCTTCAAGCGTCCCCTTCCTCCTAGTTACTTCCCAACTGACATTCATGACAAAAGTCATCTCAAACTCATGACATCACTAACTAACGCGGCAATCTCCAACGACGTAAAATGTAACTATAAACAAAGCGGCGAAGGGAGAATAAGAAAAATGACAGCCATATCATGTGAAGGTGTAACAAAAATTTTTAAAAACAATATAGCTGTAAACAACCTTACGATGGACATACAAGAGGGGCAAGTAACTGCCATCCTCGGCCCTAACGGTGCCGGAAAGACTACAACAATTTCCATGTTACTTGGATTGATTCAGCCTACAGAAGGAACTATCAAAATACTTGGTGATAGTCTTACTAGTAGGCAGGTGAAAAATAGAGTGGGTGCGTTACTTCAAGAGAATGCGATTATTCATAACGTAAAGGTTAAAGAATTAATCGAAGTGTTTCGAAGTTATTATAAAAATCCAATATCAACACACAAACTACTGCAGTTGGCCGGGCTAGAACAGCAAGCGAATGTGATGGCTACAAAGCTTTCAGGGGGGCAAAGGCGAAGGTTGAATTTTGCTTTGGCGGTTGTAGGGAATCCTGATTTGCTGTTTCTTGATGAACCTACAGTTGGAATGGATGTGGAGGCTCGTAAGCAATTTTGGCAGACCATTCACTCATTGGCGCGAGAAGGTAAGACAGTGATTCTTACCACGCATTATTTAGAAGAAGCTGACCAAACTGCTGATAGAATATTAGTCATGACAAATGGGTCAATCACCGCTGATGGCTCTCCGCAAGAAATCAAAAAAACTTTTACAAGAAAAATGATTTCGTTTAAACCAGGACGCGTTATTAGTCATACCTGGTGTGGAGGGTGTAACTTGGTCGGAAAATAAAGTATGTATAAACACAGTTGAAACAGATGATGTTCTTAAACATATCGTAAAGGCTAACTTGGATGTATCAGATATAGAAATTTCTCGCGGAAGATTAGAAGATGCATTTGAAACAATTGTAAAAGAAAAGAAAAATACCTATTAATTAGAAGGAATCGGAGGGTGTATCATGAATATATTATTATCACAGTGCAAATTAGAGCTCGTGCGAACGTTACGTAATCCTTTTTTCTTAGTATTTTCTGTTATTATGCCTGTTGCCTTTTATTTTATTTTTTCCAATACAGTCGGCAATACTCAGCAAGTGGATGGTGTCGCGTGGAATGCCTATTATTTAATGTCAATGACGATTTTTGGTCTTGTTGGCGCGGCGATTAGTACGTTTGGCATAGGCTTGGCACAGGAAGGTTCTCAAGGCTGGATTAAGCAAATGAAGGTGACGCCTCTTCCAACCTGGATTTACTATGCAGCTAAGCTATTTACACAATCCATTATCAATGCTGTTATTATTATCGTCATGTTTTTAGCAGGGAGCTTGTTAAATGATGTTGATTTAGCTACCTCTCAATGGATATACAGTGGTCTATGGATTTGGATTGGCGTACTCCCTTTCTTAGCGCTCGGTATGGTAGTAGGACAATTTAAAACAGTGGATACAGCATCTATATTTGCGAACATCTCTCACTTAGGATTGGCTCTGCTCGGAGGGTTATGGATGCCACTTGATGCCATGCCGAAACTTATGCAAACAATTGGTGAGTGGATGCCTACAAATCGATATGGTGAAGGAGCATGGAACATTATAGCTGGTAGAGGCTTGAATGTAACGGATATTTTGCTATTAAGCTCTTACTTTATTATATTTGCGGGGGTGGCCATTATCATCTCCAAGAAAAGGACTGTTCAAGAAGCGTGAAATCATTTAGACTTTTTCCGGAAAAATATCAATATATGCCATTAATCTGGCTTATATATTTATCCTATCCTATATACATGCTAGCAAGTGAATCATTGTTGAAGGAAGTATTAGGTTATATCATGATGCTTCTATTTCTAGTTATTTACCGAGATAGTTTTTGGCGCCCAAAGTACAATGCCATTCATATGTATCTTGAACTAGCTATTATTTATGCATTTACACTAATCTATTCACCTTACTTTTTTTATATGGGATTTTACCCTGCTAATTTAGTAGCATTTATTGAAGGTAAAAATCAAAAGATGGGATTCGCGGCTTCCATCACGTTACTTATTACAATTACAGTATGGTTAAACGATGTTGAAATGTTCTCAGGGTTATTCTTTTCGATCATTGCACCATATATCATTATGATGTGCTTACCATTTGTTATGAGCGCGCAAGTAAAATATCAAGATATGCAGGAACAGCTTAGTGTTGCAAATCAACAAATAAAAGAGCTCATTAAACGCGAGGAACGCCAAAGAATCGCCAGAGACCTCCATGACACGCTTGGTCAAACACTATCGCTTATCACTTTAAAAAGTGAATTAGTTGAGAAGCTTGTACGTAAAGACCCTGATAGAGCTATTCAGGAGGCAAAAGATATTGCACATACATCTCGCTCCACATTAAAACAAGTTAGAGAAATTGTTGCGGATATGAAGGTTGTTAAATTAATGGATGAGATAGAGGACATTGAATCTCTATTACAATCGGCGAATATAAAAGTAAGGGTAATAGGAGAAGCAAAGGTTTTTACAGCTAATAAATTACATGAGAGTATCATTGCCATGTGCTTAAAGGAAAGTGTCACAAATATTGTAAAGCATAGTCAAGCTACATCTTGTACGATCACATTTCAAGAAGGGCAAGGCATTCTTATATTAAAAGTAACTGATAATGGAATTGGTATGAAGGTCATGTCTAAAAAGGGAAATGGCATAATAGGGATGCAGGAAAGACTACAGTTAATCTCAGGTAAGTGGGAGTATCATGAAAATCCATCTGGGGGTATATCAATTGTTATTTCGGTCCCTAAGCTAAAAGAGAATGACGCTTTAATAGGGAGTGCGTAAGGAGAGACAATCTAGATGATATCAATTGTTTTAGCAGAAGACCAAGGCATGTTAAGAGGAGCACTTGGTGCTTTGTTAAGCTTAGAAGATGATTTTATCATTGTGGGAGAAGCTGCTAATGGAGAAGAAGCATATGAGTTGATTACAAAGCATAATCCAGATATTTGTGTCATGGATATAGAAATGCCAATCATGACGGGATTAGATGTAGCGGAGAAAGTTAAACAAGAAGGGCAAGCATGTAAGATTATCATTCTGACAACCTTTGCAAGACCAGGATATTTTCAAAGAGCGATACAAGCGGGTGTTCATGGGTATTTGTTAAAAGACAGTCCTAGTAGTGAGCTCGCACAATATATTCGTAAGATAATAGAGGGGAAACGTATCATAAGTCCTGAGCTGTCCTTGTCAGTATGGCAGGAAACCAACCCACTTACAGAGCGAGAGTTAGATGTGTTAAAGAGCGCTGCTGAAGGAAAGACATCAAAGGAAATTGCAAGCATGTTATTTTTATCAAACGGCACTGTTCGTAATTACATGTCGGAAATATTACGTAAGCTCAATGCTACCAATCGTGTTGAGGCAATTAGTATTGCTAAGAAAAAAGGTTGGCTGAAATAATAACTAAATAATAAGGAGATGGAAAGTATGAAAGAAATCCGTTGGGGAAGTCCTTTAGGTTTAGCTTGTGTAGGAGTATTTTTTATGGGACTTGCTGCTTTACTTTTTGTATTTTGGGGAACATTTTTATAATTTTGGCTTTGTCAAAGATAGCTGTTGATTTTTAAATACTTTTAATAGTAGCGAAGCACATGATAGAAGACAAAAAGACTCAGAGCGCCACGTCCTGTCGCAACGCTCGCATGACCAGCCACCTGCAGGTTTCCGTTCTGGCGCATTGTCGGCACTAGCCAGATGTCCTGTGCGTCGGAGGTTTCCGAACCGTCCGCGGAAGCGAGTGCAGTGGAGCGAAAATCAACATTGAAGTCTAACATATACTAAGCCCGTAGACATGCTCTACGGGCTTAATATATGTTAGGCAGCCTTTTGCCTTGGTGTATTAATACGTTGCTTACTTGTCATGAGATAACCGGTTATGCCACCAACAATGGCAGGAAGTATCCAGCCTAGACTATAGCTAGCAAATGGCAAAAGATTCATCATTTCATCTACCACTCCAAAAGAAAGCCCCGTGGCCTTAATTCCTTCGTATAGGGCGACTAAGCCTGTCATAGTCATCGCACCCACATATACAGAATGAGAGCCTTTAAATAATGGATGTAGGAAAGCCAAAACAACTAGAACAATCGTTAATGGGTATGCCATTACTAAGAACGGCACTGATACAGTTAGTATTTGGTTCAATCCTAAGTTAGCAAGTCCTAAACTAACTAGAGTTACAACAACAACGACGGTTTTATAGCTAACACGAGGCCAAACCTTTGAAAAATATTGCCCACATGCTGTTGTTAATCCGACACACGTAGTGAAGCATGCTAAAGTAAATATAATGCCAAGCAAGATGCTACCAGCCGAACCGAATAACAGAGAGGCTGAAGCAGATAAAATTTCCGTCCCGTTTGTGTAACTGCCGAAGGCTACCATTTTAGCACCCATGACACCTAGCACGATATATACGAAAGCAAGTGCGGCACCAGCAATAAGACCGATTGATAACGTGTACCGAAACACAGATTTTCGATCAGATATTCCTTTCTGTTTTAATGCGCTAATGATAACAATACCGAAAGCTAAAGAAGCAAGAGCATCCATCGTCGCATAGCCATCTAGGAACCCTTTAAAGAATGCCCCCTCTTGCATGCGCTCAACAGGTGCCGCGAACCCACTATTTAAACGAATGAATGCTACTACACTTAAAACTAAAATAGATAATAATAAAGCCGGTGTAATCCAGCGCCCCATATAATCCATCATTTTAGATTCGTTTAAGCTGACAACATATACAAGACCAAAAAATACGAGTGAAAACAGCAGCAATGATAGCGTGCTACTACTATTCATAAACGGTTTTAAGCTCATTTCAAATGCAACTGTTGCGTTACGCGGAATCGCAAGAAACGGGCCGATAGATAAATAAACAATAGCAATAAATACGGTACTAAATAATGGATGAACACGATCTGCAAGTGCTTCTGCTCCCCCTCTCACAAGGGAAATAGCTGCTAGAACAATAACGGGAAGGCCTACCCCTGTTGCAATGAAGCCAGCCATTGCTATCCAAAAGGAACTACCGGCTTCAGCTCCTAAAAACGGTGGAAACATTAAGTTACCTGCCCCAAAAAACATTGAAAATAACATAAGTCCAATTAATAATACATCGTTCTTTTTCATCATAATACTCTCCTTCTATCTGTTTAAAAAATAAAAAACTCGTCCCTAATCGAAGGGACGAGTTACACTCGTGATACCACCCTAATTCTATAGACACCTATAGCACTTAGCAGCGTACATTAATACGCGTTCCTTGTAACGGAGGACAGGCCGGTAAGCACTTACTACTATTTCAGCACAACATCTCAGAGGTGATTTTTCTGTATTGCTTTGAACACCGACTCTCAGCATATATCGGTTCTCTTTAGATCAATATCAATACGTACTTTGTCTCGTCGTAGATTTTTAATTATGAATATAAAAATACCAGCAATATAATGCTATGTCAATATATTGTTTGAAAATTTTATATAATCTAAAATAAAGGGCCGGTTTACAAATTTGCTTGTGTATGCACTGTTAATTATACTCTAAGTTGAGGTGATACATATGGAAAATATACAAGGTAAGACAGCCTTCATAACAGGTGCAGGTAGAGGTATAGGAAAAGCTGTTGCGATTGCATTGGCTAATGAAGGTGTCAATGTAGGGTTATTAGGAAGAACGAAAGAACACTTGCAAAATGTTGCTGATGAACTTAAGGAAAAAGGAGTCAAAATTGCTGTTGCAACAGCCGATATCGCAAGTCGTGAAGAAGTGGATCATGCAACAGGCATGTTAAAGCAAGAACTAGGTGCCTGTGATATTCTCATCAATAATGCGGGGATTGCTAAGTTTGGAGGCTTCCTAGAATTAGACCCGAATGAGTGGGAACAAATCATTCAAGTTAATTTGCTAGGTGCTTATTATGTTACGAGAGCGGTACTGCCAGATATGATTGCTATGAAATCAGGTGACATTATCAATGTTTCATCAACAGCTGGACAAAAGGGTGCACCAGTGACGAGTGCTTATAGTGCTTCGAAATTTGGTTTACTAGGTTTAACAGAATCCTTAGCGATGGAAGTTCGAAAACATAATATCCGAGTCACTGCTTTAACGCCGAGTACGGTTGCCACTGACTTAGCTGTAGAAAACAAGTTAACAGATGGCAATCCTGAAAAAGTTATGCAGCCGGAGGATTTAGCTGAATTCATGATTGCACAGTTAAAGCTACACCCACGGATATTTATAAAATCAGCAGGTTTATGGTCAACAAATCCGTAGACAAGGAAGAGTACTATCTGAATAAGATAGTGCTCGTTTTTTTATGGATAGGAAAGTATAAGTTTTTTTACCTAGATTTGTGTCTAGCTTCAGCGCCTAGCTCCTCTAGGCCTTAAGCTGCCCCCCTCCGGAGGGAGACCCTTCCTGCGGGCCGATGTAAATAATTTCATCTCAAGACGATTTCGGTGGTATGTTTCCCGTCATTACACTCACAACACATGTGTGTTTAAAAAAGCTATAAAGGGGTACTGCTTTTCGTAGGAAAACCTTTTGAAAATATGGATAAATGACATCACGAATACAAAATATAAATTGGAAGAAATTTAATTCATACTTTTTTAAAGAAATTTTAGTTGTCTAACTTGTATATACAAGTTAAAATATATCTTACACTTGTATATACATATTGCGTTGGATGATTTAAAAATAACAAATGAAAGCGATTTTAGGAGGGGTTTAATATGCTTAAAAAATTATTCGGGAAAGAATCAAAACCAACGGAAGAATCAATTAAGGCGATAGCAACAGGAAAGATGGTTGCGATTGAGGAAGTACCGGACCCAACTTTTTCGAAAAAAATGATGGGTGATGGTATTGCGATTGATCCTACTGAAGGGAAAGCAGTTGCACCGGTAGATGGCGAAGTTGTTCAAGTTTTTCCAACAAAACATGCTGTTGGGATCAAAGGAAAAACGGGTCTTGAAATTCTCATTCATATTGGTTTAGAAACAGTTTCTATGAACGGAGAGGGCTTTACTGCTCATGTGAAAGCAGGAGACAAGGTAAAAGCGGGCGATACGTTAGTTACATTTGATTTAGACCTTATTCGTGAAAAAGCAGCAAGTACCATTACACCGGTCGTTATTACAAATGGTGACATGGTTGAAGCGTTTAATAAACTATCTGTTACAGACACGGTTGCCGGGCAAACAGAAGTTATTCATGTAACTACTAAATAAATATAAAAAATAGGAGGAGCAACTTAGATGGATTTACGTAAGCAAGCGGAGCTAATCGTTGAGGCGATTGGCGGAAAAGACAATATCGTGGCCGCAACACATTGTGTAACACGGCTACGTTTTGCATTAAAAGATGAAGCACAAGTTGATACAAACACGTTAGAAAATTTAGATGTTGTAAAAGGGTCCTTTTCTACAAATGGACAGTTTCAGGTTGTCATTGGACAAGGAACGGTAGATAAAGTCTACAAAGAGCTTGTTGCAATAACTGGCATCGGTGAAGCATCAAAGGATGATGTGAAGGCAGCTTCTGCAGAAAAGCTAAATCCGCTACAAAAAGGTATTAAAACGTTAGCGGATATTTTCTTCCCTATTTTACCAGCCATTGTAACAGCAGGTCTCTTAATGGGTATTAATAACATCTTAACGGGCCCTGGCATTTTTGATGAAAAACCTTTAATTGAACTGTATCCGCAATGGACAGATATTGCTAGCATTATTAACTTAATTGCGAATACAGCATTCGTGTTTTTACCTGGTCTAATTGGTTGGTCAGCTGTTAAGAAGTTTGGCGGTAATCCATTGCTAGGTATTGTCCTAGGTTTAATGCTTGTTCACCCTGACTTGTTAAATGCGTGGGCTTACGGGAATGCATTAAAAGAGGGTACGATTCCAACATGGAACTTATTTGGGTTAGAGGTTCAAAAGATTGGTTATCAAGGACAAGTACTTCCCGTTTTATTTGCATCATATGTTCTAGCTAAGCTTGAAATTTGGCTACGTAAAATTATACCAGATGCTATTCAGCTTTTATTTGTTGCACCGATTGCATTATTGATTACAGGTTTCTTGTCATTTATTGCGATTGGCCCAATTATGTTTGCAGCTGGTAATGCTATTACAAGCGCACTAGTAGCTGTATTTGATAACTTTGCAGCTCTAGGTGGTTTGATTTATGGTGGTATTTATGGACTACTTGTTGTGACAGGTATGCATCATACGTTCTTAGCTGTTGATATTCAATTAATTGGTAGCACGGGTACCACATTCTTATGGCCGATGCTAGCTCTATCTAATATTGCGCAAGGATCTGCAGCATTAGCGATGATGTTTGCTACTAAAGATACAAAATTAAAAGGTTTAGCTTTAACATCATGGATTTCAGCTTGGTTAGGGATTACTGAGCCAGCTATGTTTGGGGTGAATTTACGCTATAAATATCCATTTATTGCAGCATTGGTATCTTCTGCCATCGCCGGTTTATATATTATGACACAGAAGGTTCGTGCCCTATCTATTGGTGTTGGTGGTGTGCCAGGCTTCTTATCTATCCAAAAAGAAAACTGGGGAGCCTTCTTCATTGGAATGGCAATCGTTATAGTAGTTCCGTTTTTACTAACATTCTTTATGGCTAAACGAAAAAAAGCATAAACACTTGGTTCATAAACGACTTATCTAGGTAATTATGTTTATGACACTTGTCATGTAACCAATAAGCGAATAATAAAAAGCAATAGCAACCAAGCTAATCTAAGTTAGGTTGCTATTGCACTATAATAACTGAAATGGGTGGTGTGTTTATATGACGCAGCCATGGTGGAAAAAGGCAGTCGTATATCAAATATATCCAAAAAGCTTTAATGATACGACTGGAAATGGCGTTGGTGACATTCAAGGGATTATTGAAAAACTAGATTATTTACATAAGCTCGGCGTAGATGTATTGTGGTTAACGCCTATTTATAAATCTCCACAAAAAGATAACGGGTATGATATTAGCGATTATTTTAATATTCATGAAGAATATGGAACAATGGCAGATTTTGATGAATTGCTAGAAAAAGCACATCAACGCAATATTAAAATTGTCATGGATATAGTAGTCAATCATACATCAACGGAGCACGAGTGGTTCGTTGAATCTCGTAAATCTCAAGATAATAAGTATCGTGACTATTATATATGGAAAGATGGGGAAACTGAACAACCCCCAACCAATTGGGAGTCAAAATTTGGCGGCAATGCTTGGCAGCTTGATGAGGAGACAGGTCAATATTATTTACACTTATTTGACGTAACACAGGCTGACCTTAATTGGGAAAATGAACTGGTGCGCAAAGATTTGTACGATATGATGAAGTACTGGCTTGATAAAGGTATAGATGGTTTCCGTCTAGATGTTATTAATCTAATTTCTAAGGATCAGAGCTTCCCTAACGATGATAAAGGAGATGGACGTCGTTTTTACACAGACGGCCCTCGTATTCATGACTATCTACATGAGATGAATAATGAAGTATTCTCGAATTATGACATGATGACGGTTGGAGAAATGTCATCAACAACGATTGAGAATTGTATATTATATACGCAGCCAGATCGAAAGGAATTAAACATGACGTTTAATTTCCATCATTTAAAAGTGGATTATCCTGGCGGTGATAAATGGACAGTTGCTCCATTTAACTTTCATGAATTAAAGGAAATTTTATCTTCATGGCAGGAGGGTATGCAAAAAGGAAATGGTTGGATGGCTCTGTTTTGGTGTAATCATGACCAGCCTCGTGTCGTATCGCGCTTCGGTAATGATACGGAATATCATAAGGAATCGGCCAAGATGCTTGCAACAACGATTCATATGATGAGGGGAACACCTTATATATATCAAGGTGAAGAATTTGGAATGACAAATCCAAAGTATGAATCAATCGATCAATATCGTGACGTTGAGTCGTTAAATATGTATGAAATTTTACAAGAAAAAGGGAAGTCTGAGCAAGAGGTTCTTGACATATTAAAGAGTAAGTCACGTGATAACTCTCGTACCCCTATGCAATGGGATGCAACCGAGAATGCAGGTTTTACAAGTGGAACACCTTGGATCCCTGTATCAAACAATTTCAAAGATGTGAATGCTGAAGTAGCCATGCAGAATGAAGATTCGGTTTTTTATCATTATCAAAAATTGATACAACTCCGTAAAACGTATGATATCATTACCGATGGAGACTTCAAATTGATAGAGAAGGATCATGATGATGTATTTGCATACGTACGCTTAAAAGATAATGAGGCATTACTAGTAATAAATAACTTCTATGGTAATAAAACATCCTTTGTGTTGCCGCAAGAGTTAGATTTTAGTGGATATGAATCAGAAATATTGCTTTCCAATTATAGTGATTCACCTAGTGATTATGCAAATATGACGTTGCGTCCATATGAATCTGTTGTCTATCGTTTATCGAAATTGGCAAAGTGAGAAGGTGACATTTTGGTAGTAGTTTCAGGGCGCAACCTGAAGCCACTACCTTATAATGAAAAGCTTTTTTAGCCTTTTAATATATATGTTCGGTGGGAGAGTATGAGAAACAAATATGTGACGATTTATGAGGACTTGTGTCAGCAAATAAAAAATGGTCTACTTCCAGCAAACACGAAGCTACCATCCGAGAATGAGTTAGCAACGTGTTACAAAACATCAAGGGAGACAATACGGAAAGCGTTGCACTTGTTGTCTCAAAACGGATATATTCAAAAGATACAAGGAAAAGGATCTATCGTAATCGATGTAAGGAAATTTGATTTTCCCGTATCAGGTCTCGTGAGTTTCAAAGAATTGACAAACACTTTAGGTCAGACATCACGTACAATTGTTAATGAGATGTCTCTAGAGTATGCTAAAGAGCCTATGCTGTCTTTACTCAATGTAGGTAAAAAAGATTATGTTTGGAAGGTTATCCGAACGAGAGAAATAGCAGGAGAAAAAATTATTCTTGATAAGGATTACCTGCTTCAAAGCTCTGTACCTACCTTAACGAAAAGTGTTTGTGAAGATTCGATATACGATTATCTAGAGAATGAGCTCGGGTTACATATTAGCTTCGCCAAGAAAGAAATTACAGTGGAAGAGCCTACGACGGAGGATTTTGAGTTATTAGATATTACAGGCTATCACAACATTGTTGTCATCCGTAGCTTTGTTTATTTAGATGATGCAACGGTGTTTCAGTATACCGAATCGCGTCATCGACCAGATAAGTTTAAATTTGTCGATTTTGCCCGTCGAAATCCAACATAAATATTGTCTGTAAGGGAGATAAAAGAATAATGATTGAAAAGAGTTTTACAGTAACAAGTGAATCAGGTATCCATGCAAGACCAGCAACGAATCTTGTACAAGCAGCGACTCAATTTGATGCAGATGTTGAATTAGTACATAAAGAGCGTACGGTTAATCTGAAATCAATAATGGGTGTACTATCTCTAGGTATTACAAAAGGTGCCGTTATTACAATTAAAGTAAATGGTACTGATGAAGAAAAGGCTATGAGTACGATAGAAGATACGATTAGAAAAGAGGGGTTAGGAGAATAATGTCAATTACAATTAATGGGATTGGAGCCTCGACGGGCATCGCTATTGCTAAGGCATTTAGACTTGAGAATCCGGATTTAACAATTGAGCAAAAAACGATTACTGACATTGATGCAGAAGTAGCAAGACTTGATGCAGCTTTTGCAAAGGCAATGGATGAGCTTGAAGTTATTAAGCAAAAAACGCTTGAAACTTTAGGTGCAGACAAAGCCGAAATTTTTTCAGCGCATTTATTAGTGTTAGGTGATCCTGAACTAGTGAACCCAATTAAGGATAAAATCAAGCATGATAAAGCAAATGCAGAAGTAGCTCTTCAAGAGACAGCTACGATGTTTATTACTATGTTTGAGCAAATGGATAATGAGTATATGAAAGAGCGCGCTGCTGATATTCGCGATGTAACACGTAGAGTGCTTGCTCATTTGCTTGGTGTGAAGTTTGCAAATCCAGCTACTATTTCTGAAGAAGTGATAGTAATTGCTGAAGATTTGACACCGTCTGACACGGCTCAATTGAATAAGCAATATGTAAAAGGCTTTACAACTGATATAGGTGGTCGTACGTCACATTCTGCTATTATGGCGCGAAGTCTTGAAATTCCGGCTGTTGTTGGTACGAAAAAAGTAATGGTTGAAATTAAAGACGGTGACATGATTGTGCTTGATGGGACAGAAGGTACCGTTATTGTGAATCCGGATGAAGCAACAATCGCGGAGTATAAACAAAAACAAGAAGCATTTGCGAAAGAAAAGGAAGAAATGCAAAAGCTTGTAAACGAAGCGACGGTGTCTAAAGATGGAGTTCACGTAGAGCTTGCAGCAAACATTGGCACGCCTGATGATATAGAAGGTGTTGTGAAGAATGGTGCTGAAGCAGTCGGCTTGTATCGTACAGAATTTTTATATATGGGTCGCTCTGAGTTACCAACAGAAGACGAGCAGTTTGAAGCATACAAGGCTGTTTTAGAAGGTATGAATGAAAAGCCTGTTGTTGTACGCACGCTCGACATTGGTGGAGACAAAGAGCTTCCATATTTAGATCTACCTAAGGAAATGAATCCGTTTCTTGGGTTCCGTGCTATTCGTTTATGTTTAGAAGAAGAAGGTATTTTCCGTACACAGCTTCGTGCACTCTTGCGTGCAAGTGAGTATGGTCTGCTTAAAATTATGTTTCCAATGATTGCTACTCTTAAAGAATTCAGAGAAGCAAAAGCGATGCTACTAGAGGAAAAGGATAAGTTAGTAGCAGAAGGTGTGAAGGTATCGGATAACATTGAAATTGGTATCATGGTTGAAATACCGTCAACAGCTGTTATAGCTGATCAATTTGCCAAGGAAGTAGACTTCTTTAGCATTGGAACAAATGACTTAATTCAATATACAATGGCCGCGGATCGCATGAACGAACGCGTCGCATATTTGTATCAACCATATAATCCAGCAATTCTTCGATTAGTTAAAATGGTCATTGATGCGGCACATAAAGAAGGTAAGTGGGCTGGCATGTGTGGAGAAATGGCAGGGGACGCAAAAGCAATTCCGTTACTGCTTGGGTTAGGCCTTGATGAATTTAGTATGAGTGCCTCATCTATTCTGCCAGCACGTACGCAAATCCGTGACTTATCAAAAGCAGATATGCAACAATTAGCTGAAAAAGCATTAAACTGCAGTACCGTTGATGAAGTGTTAGAGCTAGTAGATTTAATTTAAATGGTAAGAGCGTAGGTGTTTGAATTCCCTACGCTCTTTTTTTAGGTGGAAATTTCTTTTGTCTCTGAAGTATGGTTACAGTATTAATTCCCAATGCAATTACTATCAATGTAAAA
This sequence comes from Bacillus sp. HMF5848, assembly GCF_003944835.1. Taxonomy (GTDB): domain Bacteria; phylum Bacillota; class Bacilli; order Bacillales; family HMF5848; genus HMF5848. The sequence continues at coordinate 4,338,483 of NZ_RWIV01000001.1, read as the reverse complement.
AAAGAGAGGGACTCATTTTATCAACCGCCAGGTCTATTAGGCTTAGGCGGCGGCATATGTGATTTTGTGGAATGAGAATAGCAATATCCATTGGTAGCACTAGTTGACATGTGTTATACTCTTGGTACATAAGAAGCTCGTCCTTTCTATAATGTTGTTGTGGTGATTACATTATATCAAGAAAGACGCGCTTCTTGTTTTTTTATGCTTACTTTTCAGCCTAGTATATCATGTTTCGTACCTTGTTGATTGTAGCGGAATGCGCTCGACTCCTGCGGGATTGTAGTGGCAAGCGTGAGACCCCACAAGGCGCAGCCTGAGGAGGCTCACGGCCACCCCGCGGAAAGCGAGCGCAATGGAGTGAAAATCAACGCCACTGTTTTTTTTTTAAAAAAATGCCCCAAAAACGTAAGTTTTGGGACACCCTCCTAAAGTGTACTTTATTATATTTGTACTTTTCTCGAAATATACATTCATGTCCGTTCAGGAGCATCGCCAAATATTATTTCGTCTGCTTTATCCTCTGCTTCACCTTCTGTATAGACTTCAAACTCCTCGAGCATAGCATTTGTAATTTGTTCAATTTCCCTACGACTGTAACCTAGTTTACTCATAGCGATGGTGGTATAAGCTAATGCCTGTGTTTTTTCCATTATGAGTGCCTCCTTTTGGATACCTTTTTCTATTAGTATGACCGTAGTAGTGGGTAAATATAAAATTGGAAGTGGCATTAATAACGTTTATTGACAATCATACGTGAGTCAATGGTATGATTAATGATGTGCATGATGATATTTAATAATACCATCATGTTTAACGTTACAGTATAGAAGGGATAGCCATGAAATTAACGATCCGAGATATCGCCAAGATGGCAGGTGTTTCACCAGCCACTGTTTCTAAAATTATTAACAACTATGGTGGGATTAGTGAAAAAACAACGAAGCAAGTGATGAAGATAATTGAAGAAACAGGGTACCAGCCAACATTTTCTGCAAAATCATTAGCTACTAAAAAGTCAAACTTAATAGGCTTGATTTTTTCGGGAAAAGTAAATGTGGAATTTAATCACCCTTTCTTTAATGAAGTTCTAAACGCTTTTAAAAAAACCATGGGCGACCTAGGGTACGATATATTAATGTTTTCTAATGAGCAGTTATCTAAAACGAGTGACAATTATTTAGCTCGGGCTCGACATTTTCATTTAGATGGTTGTTTAATTATTGCAGGTGAAGAGATTGAGTCAGCTGTCTATGAACTAGATCAAAGTGAAATTCCTTGTGTGGGGATTGATTTGAAATTGTCTGGTTCTAAGTCAAGTTATGTGATGACAGATAATACTAAATTGTCTTTTCAAGTGGTGGAGCACTTCTATTTGAATGGGGTGCGAGATATAGGCTATATAGGTGGAAAAGAGGGTTCCTTCATAGCGAGTATTCGTAAAGAGGGTTTTATGAAGGCTATGAAACAATTCGGTCTACCTGTGTACGATGAATGGGTATATTACGGTGATTTTACAGAGCAAAGTGGCTATGATGCTATGAAATATTTGTTAGCTAACAAGCCTTATCCGAAAGCAGTGTTTGCTGCTTCAGACATGATGGCGTTAGGGGCTATTCGCGCTATTAAAGGAGAGGGATTGAAGGTACCTGAAGATATACGAGTTATTGGTTGTGATGACATCGAGGCTTGTAGATATAGTGACCCTAAGCTTTCAACTGTAAGACAGGATAAAGTAAAAATGGGGAAGCTTGCGGGATATATTTTAAACGACTTAATAAACAATGAAGTAAAGTGTAAATATATTTATGTCGATTCGGAACTAGTTATTCGCGAATCGTGTGGTGTGAAGATATTACAAGAAAAAAGTCACGAATAATCGTGACTTTTTTTCGTGCATTTTCATACTACTAATGTGCTAATACATTTTCCTTTTTCTGCTCTGTCTTGTAAGAGAAAGCATACAAGGCTAAAGAACCAATCAACGTCATAATGCCTAAAACAACATACAAAGTGGAGCCACCATAAACATCTAAAATCATACCTCCCGCTAATGAACCTATGATGCCAGAAAAACCGAAGAAGAACATTATAAAGAGTAAATGCCCTGTTGCGATATAGTCCCTTGGCACTAAACGGCTGACATATTCAAACGCACAGGAAAAAAAGATTCCAAATGATAAGCCGTGCATGAATTGGAACATAATGATGAAAGATGGGTCGTTTGCTATGCTAAATAAAAACCAGCGTACAGTGTAAACCAAGGAGGCTACAACAATTAATGTCGTTAGATTAAACCTATCAATCCAGTGGCGACTCGTAGCAAAAATAATAGCTTCCGATAGAACGGCAATAAACCAAGCAAGCCCAATAAGTTGCTCGTTCCCGCCTAACGACTCTATATAAATACCTAAATAACTATCGTTCGTACGGTGTGTAATTGTTATAAAAAGCATGATACCTAAAAATACAACTAATCTACGATTTTTAAACAGCTTAAATGTATCTATAACGGTAACGGGATTTTTTGACAAACTAACATCTGTTACTTTTAAACATAGCAAGAACGCGATAGATAAAAGACCAATAAACACGTAGCCAACATTGGCAATCCCGATAAACCCTAATATAACGCCGCCAATTAATGATGCAGTAGCAAAACCGAGTGAACCAAAGGAACGAATGCTGCCAAATTTCTTATTAGAAATGGTGGCAGTCGTCTGTGTTAAGCTATCTCCTAACGCGCCGAGTGGACTCATAAAGGCAAAGAAAAACAAGCCGACTAGCAGAAATAGTGCAAATGTATGCATTTGGAACATGATTGTTCCAAAAACGATCGTACCTAATAAACTTATCAGCAATAGCTTTTTAACAGTTTTATACTTATCACTTAAAAAACCTGCAATGGGTTGTGTAATCATAGAGATCATTGGCCCAATGGCTAGAAGCCAACCAATTTGCGCACCTGATAATCCTTCAGATTTAAAATAAACAGGTAAAAAGCTAATAATGATGGTGACTGAGGCATGAAAAAAGAACAAAAAGATTCGTAATGAGTTTACTTGACCTGTATAAGGCATAAAAAAATCCCTTCTTACTTTATAATATTGAGTGTGGTGCGACAAAATGTTTCTATTGCTTGCAAACTTCCACCTAAACAAGTAGCATCATTGTTTAAATGAGAAAAAGAAATATGAAATCTTCTTCGGTGATAAACAAGTGCACGTGTCTCCATTTCACGATAAATCGCTGGTTCAATCCATTTTGATAGTTTATTTAAGCTACTTCCAATAACGATTGATTCGGGATTGAATATATTAACTAAGTTTGAGAGCCCGATTCCAAAGTACTCGCCCATTTCTTTAAATAGCTCAATAACGTGATAATCGCCTTTGTTGGCTAAATGAACTAGGTCATCAATCCCGAGGTTTTCCGAATTAAGCCGGTTAGAAGCTTTATGAAGTGCTTTTTCGGATGCATACAGCTCCCAACAACCTTTATTGCCACAACTACATAAAGCTCCATCAGGTACAATTGTCATGTGTCCCACTTCACCTGAAAATCCAAAGCTACCTTTATATAATTGTCCATTTATAATGATACCAGCACCGATTCCTACCCCAACACTCACATACAAAAAGTTATTCGTATGAGGGATTTTCCCAAAAGTGTATTCAGCGATGGCGCCAAAATTACTATCGTTATCGACTATTACGGGAATATTGAACTCATCCGCAAGTATAGTTTGGATGTCTACGTCTTTCCAATTCAAATTAGGAGCATGTAAGATAAAACCATCGCAATCCACAATACCAGGTACACCAATGGAAATGCCTACGACACCATATAATGAGGGGGGAGTTGCTTCTAGTAATGTGTAAATAGTCTTTTTTACTATGTTAATGATCGTTTGTTTGGACATGTGCTCCTGCTCATAGGTAATTATTTCTTTCTGAACTACTTTGCCTTTAAAATCAACAAGAAGACCTTGGACATAGCCAACTTTAACATCTACCCCTATTGAATAGGCGCATTGTTGGTTGAACACAATAATAACAGGCTTTCGACCACCACTTGATGCGCCTGGGCCCATTTCGTACACGAGCCCTTTATTAATAAGCTCTTGTACAATCGTCGATACAGTTGCTTTTGTAAGGCCTAAGTGCTTAGCAATTTCAACTCGTGAGACAGGACTATTATCTTTAATATAATGAAAAACAAGGCTTATATTCATTCTTTTAACTGTGTGTTGTTCAGTTGTATGTACCATATATAACCTCACTTTGTTCAGTTGTTGAACTAACTGCATTTACACATTATCTTACATAAATGCTAATAGTTCAATGGATAATTTAGGATTACTAATAAATTATTCAGCAGTTTGTTTAACGGGTAGAAAAAGATGTTTTTCCATGCTATCATTTAGTAAACCGGTTTCTTAAGATAAGGAGGAGAACGCTTTGTTATATAGACAATTAGGAAATACTGATTTAAAGGTTAGTGAAATTAGCTTCGGGACATGGGCTATTGGTGGTTCGTGGGGATCAGTCAATGACGAGGAATCTCTACGTGCTCTGCAAGTTGCGATAGATCAAGGCGTTAACTTTTTTGATACAGCAGATGTATACGGCGGAGGACATAGCGAAGAGCTACTTGCAAAAGCCACGAAAGGGCTAGAAGACAAAATACATATAGCTACGAAATTTTGTCGTGCAGGGGATATTTATGACCATGCCACGTACTCAGAAGAGCAAGTTCGTGCCTTTTGCGAAGCAAGCCTAAAAAGGTTGAATCGTGAAGCGATTGATTTGTACCAAATTCACTGTCCTCCATTAGAAATACTGAAAGATGGACGAGTGTTTGAAGTACTAGATAAATTAAAGCAAGAAGGTAAAATTCGTCATTATGGCGTGAGTGTAGAAACGGTTGAGGAAGGCCTGTTTTGCGTAGAGAATACTAGTGTAAGTGCACTCCAGGTTATTTTCAATTTGTTTAGGCAGAAGCCATTACATGAATTATTGCCACAAGCAAAATCTTCTGGTGTTGGTATTCTAGTCCGTTTACCACTAGCTAGTGGTCTGTTAACTGGTAAATTTACTAAAGATACAAAGTTTGAAGCAGATGATCATCGTAATTTTAACCGAGATGGTGAGTCGTTTAATGTCGGCGAAACATTTGCTGGTATACCGTTTGAAACCGGTGTGGAATTGGCAAATCAGTTGAGCTGGATTAAAGAAGGACGTATCTCGATGGCTCACGCTGCCTTACGCTGGTTGTTAGACCAAGAGGAGATTAGCTGTGTCATTCCTGGATTTAAAAATGTACAACAAGTGAAAGCAAACCTGGAGGCGGGAGATGTTCCGTCGTTTACACAGGAAGAACTAAAGCGACTAGCTGACTTTTATGAAACAGATATCGCAAAGCACATTAGAGGCGCTTATTAATTACGATTATCATTTTAGTAAAATCAATTTCTCGTTTGTAAAATTTGCGAGTAAAGAGGTGCATAGATGAAAACAAGAACACTCGGTGATACAGGTATACACGTATCTGAGGTTGGCTTTGGAGCCTGGCAGCTCGGAAATGACAAAGATTGGTCTGCCATGACAGAGACGGAAGCGATGCATCTAGTGCACGCAGCCCTATCAGAAGGGTGTAATTTTTTTGATACAGCCCCTAATTATGGCTCTGGGAATAGTGAGACATTACTAGGAAAAGCGTTGAAAGGAAAAAGAGATCAAGTTGTCATTAATACTAAGTTTGGTCATCATGCAGATGGGACTTTAAATTTTGATGTGAATGCTCTGCGCTACTCGGTGGAAGGTAGTCTAAGAAGACTACAAACAGATTATGTCGACACCATCCTTTTGCACAACCCACCTTATGAGTTATTAAATGGAGATAGTCCGCACTATGAAGTGCTAGAGCAGTTAAAAGCAGAAGGTAAAATACGAGCATATGGTGCTTCTGTCGACTCTAGCAAGGACATGTTACAGTTAATAGAGACGACTAATAGCAAAGTAATTGAAGTACTGTTTAATATAATGCATCAAGAGACTACCCAAGCCTTTAATAAAGCTAAAGAAAAAGGTGTAGGGTTAATAGCTAAGGTTCCGCTCGACTCAGGGTGGTTATCTGGTAAGTATGATGCTGGTAGTGTATTTCATGATATTCGCAGTAGATGGACGGATGCGGATAAAGTACGGAGGACGGCGTTAATTCAACAAATAAAAGAATTAACGCATTATGAGCCAAAGTTAAATCGAACAGCACTGCGCTTCATCTTAGCTCATGAAGAGATTTCGACTGTGATTCCAGGCGTAAAAAATCTCAGTCAGTTGCAGGAAAATATGGCTGCTGCGTCAGAACGTATGCCTCAAGAATTGGTAGAAAAATTACACGAATTTTGGAGAGAACATATAGAGAAACAACCACTACCGTGGTAAAGGAGAGTATGTCATTGAAACGTTTAGAAGGAAAAATAGCATTAGTCACAGGATCAAGTCGTGGAATAGGGCAGCAAATTGCGATTGGCCTAGCGCGAGAAGGCTGTGACGTCATTATTCATGGGCGCAAAAAGGAAAATACTAATAAAACAAAAGAATTATTAACCGAATATGGTGTCAAAGTGGACGTGGTAGAAGGTGATTTGACACAAGAACAAGTCATTAAAGATATAGTTAGCTATATTACGAGTACATATGGCAAGCTTGATATTTTATATAATAATGCTGCAATTCAGGGGAAACAAAAACCGATATGGGAATTCACGAAAGAAGATTTTGAACATGAGTTTGAAAATAACTTTTATCCTCTCGTTCGCTTATGTCAGGCATTCGCACCAATGATGCAGGAGCGTGGGTATGGTCGTATCATCAACTTGTCTTCAGGTATAAAAAACGAACCGAATCTGTCCCCGTACGGTACTTCAAAAGCAATGGTGGACAAGTTTACGGAAGATTTAGCAGCAGCGTTAAACGGATCAGGAGTGCTTGTAAATGCCTTGGATCCAGGCTGGCTAAAAACAGATTTAGGCGGACCGCATGCTTGGCACGAGGTAGAATCGGTGTTGCCAGGTGCTATTGAATTAGCACTTTATGATAATGATGGGCCTAATGGCCAATGGATAAGTGCACAGGATTTTCATTCCAAATAGGAGGATATAATAATGACTTACCAAGCTAGCAATACACGTTATGAAAACATGGTTTATAATCGCTGTGGCCGCAAAGGGTTAAAGCTTCCTGCTATCTCGTTAGGATTATGGCACAACTTTGGCACAAAAACGCCATATGATACGGCTAAAGAGATGGTACTTCGTTCATTCGATTTAGGAATAACTCACTTTGATTTGGCAAACAATTACGGACCTCCTGCAGGATCTGCTGAAGAAACGTTTGGAAAAATAGTGAAGGAAAATTTACAAAGCTACCGTGATGAGCTTATTATCTCTACGAAGGCTGGCTATTATATGTGGGAAGGACCATACGGTGACTTAGGGTCCCGTAAGTACTTACTTGCAAGCCTTGACCAAAGCTTAGGACGTCTAGGTCTAGATTATGTGGATATATTTTATTCGCACAGACCAGATCCAGATACGGATATTGAAGAAACGATGGTAGCACTTGATTCAGCCGTACGCCAAGGAAAAGCGTTGTATGTAGGAATTTCGAATTACAATGCTGAGCAAACAGAGGCTGCCCTAAAGGTTCTTCGCGAATTAAGAACGCCAACTGTGTTGCATCAACCTTCCTACTCCATGTTAAATCGTTGGATTGAAGACGATGGGTTATTAGATGTAACAGGTGAACATGGTATTGGCACAATCGTGTTCTCTCCACTAGCGCAAGGATTATTATCGGGGCGTTACTTAGACGGTATTCCTGCTGATTCTCGTGCAGCCAGTGAAAGTGTATTTTTAGAAACCAAAGCAATTAATGAGAAAAAAGTAGCTGTCCTGCGCCAACTAAATGATGTAGCGGCAAACCGAGGTCAATCGTTAGCACAGCTAGCATTAGCATGGGTGTTACGTGATGAACGTGTAACATCAGCTCTTATAGGAGCAAGCCGTGTGTCTCAAATAGAAGAAAACGTGAAAACAGTTGAAAACTTAGGTTTTACAGCTGATGAATTACAACAGATTGAAGCTATATTGGCAGAGTTTCCTAAAGCATAGAATATGAGTTTGAGAGTGCGGGTCATAATGAGTCCCGCGCTCTTTTTGTGTAGTAAGCTTGTTTACCAGTTCCTTAAAAAGATGCATCATGAAAAAACAGAGCACTGCCATGCAGCACTCTGTTAGTTAGCCTAAACAGCGATTCTATCTTGTTCTTGAAGCTCCTCATCCATATCCCAGCATTCTGTATTTTCAATGCCTACTGCTGTGGCATTAAAAGTTGGATTAAGTCCGGCAGCACGTTGTTGTTGATAATCTCGTAACACTTTTAAAGCTACTTTACTTAATAAAGCGATAGCTACAAGATTAATAAGTGCCATCATGCCCATAAAAATATCAGCAATACTCCAAACTAAATCCAGGCCAATCACAGAACCAATCAAAACAATAGTCAGTGTTAAGACACGATATATCGTAAGCCAATTTTTATCCTTTTTAATAAATTCAATATTAGTTTCACCGTAGTAGTAGCTGCCAATAATCGAACTAAAGGCAAACAGTAAGATGGAAATTGCAATAAAGGTACTTGCCCATCCACCTACATGAGTAGACAGTGAGTTCTGTAGTAATGCAATACCTGATACCTCACCAGTTTGATAGACAGGTGCTAGTAAAATAATAAACGCTGTAGCTGAGCAAATAACGATGGTATCAACGAAGACACCTAGTGTTTGGATAAAGCCTTGTTTAGCTGGATGAGACACAGATGCAGTAGCTGCCGCATTAGGAGCGCTACCCATACCAGCTTCATTTGAGAATAATCCGCGTTTCACACCATTCATAATAGCCGCACCAATTCCTCCACCAATAGCTTGCTCAAGTCCAAAGGCGCTTTTCACGATTAGCATGAATACAGCAGGCATTTCACTTATATTCATAGCAATTACAAATGCTGCGATAACAAAGTACATAACAGCCATAACAGGTACGATTACACTAGATAGTTTAGCAATGCGATCTACACCACCGAAAATAACGGCTCCTGTTAAAATTGTTATAAGCACACCAGAGATTAAGCGATTCACACCAAAGGCATTCTCAAAAGCAATGGATATCGTATTGCTTTGTACAGAGTTGAAAATTAATCCGAATGTCACTGCAATTAAAAGCGCAAATACGATACCAAGCCATCTTTGCTTTAAACCTTTTTCAATATAGTATGCAGGTCCACCACGAAAGGTTTGTCCATCGCGAATTTTATATACTTGTGCGAGAGTGCTTTCTACGAAGCTAGTAGCACCACCGAGAAGAGCAACGAGCCACATCCAGAACACAGCGCCTGGTCCCCCAAGTGTTACAGCTACTGCCACTCCAGCAAGGTTTCCTGTCCCGATTCGCGTAGCAGCACCTATGCAAAAAGATTTAAACGAGGAGATTCCATGCGTGTCTGTATCGCCTTTTTCGAATAGTACTCGTCCCATTTCTTTAATAAAACGAAACTGTACAAACCTTGAGGCTACTGTAAAGTATATACCTATTCCTATTAAAGAGATGATGAGGAGCTTAGACCATAAAAAAGTATTGATTGTGTCTATGATGTATGTCATGTGTGTGTCTCCTTTTTGTTTGATAGTTTTATTTGATCTTTTTATTTGATCTTTTGTTTGATATTTAATAATTTTCTGAATAGTTAGTTTTGGTATGTTATCTATACTAATATAATTCCGATGATTTGTGAAGAAGAAATTTTAGGAATACTGTTTTTTTGGGGGCTTTTTGTATAGCCTTGTATTCTTCATTTAGCATTTTGTGAGCTCTGGTATCGGTAATGTGCGTAATTTTGTCGAAAATGAGCGGTTATATGCCGAAAACGCCCGCAATTATGTCGACATCGAGCCAAACTTTGTCGAAAACGCGCCAAAACCCATGTTGCACTTTTTTTGAACGTGCAATCTCGACACGTGACCATGCAATCTCGACACGTGACCGTGCAATTTCGACATGCAACCTGCATTTCTGGCGTTTGGTCCCGGCCAATTCTCGTGAACATGCATTTTCGACACGCGAACGTGCAATCTCGACACGCGACCGTGCAATTTCGACATGCAACCGTGCATTTCTGGCGTTTGGTCCCGGCCAATTCTCGTGACCGTGCATTTTCGACACGGGACCATGCAATCTCGACATGCAACCGTGCATTTCTCACACACGATTCCTGCGTTTAAACCACGCAACCGCGCAACCCTGACATACAAAACATTCCTAGACACGCAACCGCTTATGCAAGCCAAAGCACATACACTCACGGAACGACCATGTATCTTTTCGAAAATCAATTTCAAGAAACAAGCGTGTGAAAATTTACATTTATGATAAAAAGCATATAATGGAAAGTATCATTAATAGGAAAAATAGATGAAGTAGTATTAAAAGTGCTGCTAACTTATATCAAACTAAACTAAAGGGGTAGTAATATGGCGAGTGAACAACAACACGGAAAATTAGTAGTTGCAGGTTTATTGTTAGCAATATTAATGTCTGCAATGGACAACACGATTGTTGCAACGGCGATGGGGACAATTGTCGGAGATTTAGGTGGTCTTGATAAATTCGTATGGGTTACGTCGGCCTACATGGTTGCTGTTATGGCTGGGATGCCTATATTTGGAAAGCTGTCAGATATGTATGGACGCAAACGTTTTTTTATATTTGGCTTACTGATATTCTTACTCGGATCAGCCTTATGCGGAATTGCTCAAAGTATTGAACAACTGTCGATCTATCGTGCCATTCAAGGGATTGGTGGCGGAGCTTTAATGCCGATTGCCTTCACGATAGTGTTCGATATTTTTCCGCCTGAAAAGCGTGGGAAGATGACCGGGTTGCTTGGGGCTGTTTTTGGTATTGCGAGTGTATTTGGTCCATTATTAGGTGCCTATATTACAGAATATATAAACTGGCATTGGGTATTTTACGTAAATGTGCCAATCGGTATTGTTTCGTTGTTTTTAATTGTCCGCTATTATCATGAAGTAAGTGAGCGCTCTACACAACGCATTGATTGGGGAGGCGCTATCACACTTGTTGTGGCAGTTGTAAGCTTGATGTTTGCATTAGAGCTTGGTGGGAAGGAATATGCTTGGTCATCAATACAAATAATAGCTCTCTTTATAACGTTTGTTATCTTTCTACTTAGTTTTCTTTTTATTGAGACGAGAGCACAAGAGCCAATTATTTCATTCTGGATGTTTAAGAGACGGATTTTCGCTACGGCACAAATTTTAGCATTTCTATATGGCTCAACATTTGTTATTTTAACCGTCTTCATCCCTATATTTGTACAAGCTGTATATGGCGGTTCTGCTACAAACGCGGGGCTTATATTAACACCGATGATGCTAGGCTCAGTTGCGGGTAGTGGTATTGGTGGTGTATTCCAAGCGAAAACCTCATATCGCTCACTAATGATTATCTCTATCATTTCGTTTGCAACAGGAATGGGCTTCCTAACTACTTTAACACCCGATACAGCTCGTTTTCTTGTAACTGTTTATATGGTATTAGCAGGCTTTGGCGTAGGGTTTTCTTTCTCCCTTTTACCAATTGCATCCGTTCATGAAATAGACATGCGCCATCGTGGCTCTGCTAACTCAACGAATTCCTTTTCACGTTCTTTAGGAATGACACTTGGTATTACTATATTTGGTGCGATTCAAACGAAGGTATTTTCTAATAAACTAACAGAATCATTTAGTGGGCAACAAATGGGGAGTTTTGGTGACCCACGCGACATTTTTGAACCAGCTCAAAGGGCAAACATCCCTGATTTTGTGCTAGATAATATTGTAATGGCAATGTCGCAGTCTATTACATTTATGTACAAATTAGCCCTCATTCCAATCGCAATAGCACTCGTGACAGTATTGCTGATGGGTAATGCCCGAGTAGAAGTGAAAAAAGATCAAGCAACAACAAAGCCAGCACCTTCACACTCTTAATAAATAGGTGATTAACATGCAACAAGCGACTCAAATTTCTGTCCGTTCGCTAGTTGAATATGTATTTAGAAGCGGGAGTATAGACTCTCGCTTTCGTTCGTCCAGCACACTTCAGCAAGGAACGGACATACATAAAATGATTCAACAAACATACGGTCCGAATGACGAAAAAGAAGTGTATTTGAAGACGCAACTTGAGCTTGATGATGTTTTGTATACAGTAGATGGAAGATGTGATGGTCTTAGATTAATTGATGGTGAAGTCACAATCGAAGAAATCAAATCGACTGCCACACCTCTTAGCTCTATTGATATAAACACAAAGCCTGTTCATTGGGCACAGGCTAAATGTTATGCGTACATGTACATGTGTGACCATGATATAGAAAAGCTTCAAATTCAGCTCACATATGTACATGTTGATACGAAAGAGCAGAAAAGCTTTACGCGACAAGCAACCCGCACGGATTTAGAAGTGTTTATAAAGGATCTTTTAGAATCATATTCTTCTTATGCAAAAGCTGTATTATCGCATCAGCAAAAGCTACTGCAGTCATGTCAAAAACTTGAGTTTCCCTTTCAACACTATCGAAGAGGACAGCGGCAGCTAGCGGGAGCCGTTTATACAGCTATCGCTGAGGGAAAAACGTTGTTTGTTAAAGCACCAACAGGGATAGGAAAAACGATTTCAACTATGTTTCCGGCAATCAAAGCGATTGGTGAAATCAAAGCGACCCGTATTTTTTATACAACGGCAAAAACAACAACTCGACACGCTGCCGAGGATGCTCTACGACACATGGAGTCAAAGGGGTTACATATTCATACAGTTACTTTAACAGCAAAGGATAAGATTTGTTTTCAAGATAAAACAGTTTGTCATAAAGAAGCTTGTCCGTTTGCTGATGGGTATTATGATCGTATTAATGAAGCAGTTCTCGACATATTGCAGCATGAAACGCTTATGACACGTAACGTGATTGAACGGTATGCTCGAAAGCATGAAGTGTGTCCCTTTGAGTTTTCACTCGACCTAGCTTACAGCTCAGATATAGTCATATGCGATTATAACTATATATTTGATCCGCGAGTTTCATTAAAAAGGCTGTTACAGGAGCAAAAGAACAAATCTGTGCTATTAGTTGATGAAGCTCATAATCTTGTAGATCGCGGTCGTGAGATGTTTTCAGCTAGTTTATTAAAGTCCCCATTTTTACAGTTAAAAAGAGAAATGACGGGTTCATTGAAAATTGCAGCTAAAGCGATAAATGATGAATTATTAACGTTAAAAAAACAGCGGAAAAGTACGTTAGAAGAGATTCCAGAAGTATTACTAGAAAAATTAAATGCATTTGTCGCTGCCGCGGAAATAGAGTTGCTTGCAGTAGACGATGAATTATTGTTAGAAACGTATTTTACTGTTCAAAACTTTTTGCGAATAGCTACTTTGTATGATGAACGATTTATACTTTTTGTTGATTATTATAAAAGTGAAGTGCATGTGCGGCTCTTTTGCCTTGATCCATCGCACGTATTACCACAAATGTCAAAAGGCTACCGAACCGCAGTCTTTTTTTCAGCAACACTTGTGCCGCTATCGTATTATCAAGATATGCTAGCAGGAGACACGCTAGACAAATACACACTGGACCTACCATCACCTTTTTCAAAGGAGCAGTTAGACATTCAAATATGTCCTATTTCAACTCGCTTAAATGATCGTGAGAGAACAAAGGATGCTGTTGTGTCTATTATTGTCGAGACTATTTCTAGGCGACCTGGCAATTTTTTAATTTTCTTTCCGTCGTATCAATATTTGCAAATGGTTTACGAAGAGTGTGTAGCAAGTGATTTACAGCAGGTTCAATGGTTAGTGCAGGAATCGAGTATGTCAGACCTAAAAAGAGATGAGTTTTTAAATAGCTTTCAAGCTAATGCTGCAAACTCTATTGTTGGATTTGCTGTGCTAGGTGGTGTGTTTTCGGAAGGTGTGGACTTAGTGGGAAATAGACTGACAGGAGTAATTGTGATTGGTGTTGGTCTACCGCAGCTAAGTGTAGAACGTAATCACATACGGGACTATTTCAATAAGCAAGGGAAAAATGGATACTATTACTCGTATGTATTTCCAGGCATGAATAAAGTACTGCAAGCGAGCGGAAGGCTCATAAGAACGGAAACGGATAAAGGTACTATCATTTTGATTGATGACAGGTTTCTACAACCAATTTATCAAAAACTCCTGCCAAGGATGCATGGGGACGGTTCTCAGTCTGCCAAAGGAGAAGCTTAGCTAGAATAAGCTTCTTTTTTCGTGTTCAAGAAATTATATGTCCATTAACCTAGATTAGTGTCTAGCTCTAGCGCCTAGCCATCGAGTTCTTAAGCCGTCCCCCCTCCGGAGAGAAGGCTCTTCCTTTTCGTAATACGTCTTAAGCTGTTCGCAGCCGAGTAAGGCACTTGCGCTTTCAAATGTATATGCTTTTACTTCTTGGAAGCTTTTCAATTTCATATAATAATATAAAAATATGTTTAAGGGGTGTCATGGTTGTATGTATGTGTGATTAATCAACAGGCAGGAAACGGGAAGGCGATGAAAAAGTGGAAGCGCTTCGAAAAGAAATTGCAGAGAAAGCAGCTTATCTATAAAACTATCGTGTCAACATCATTAGAGGATTGTGTTCGAGGTATTATTGAGCAAAGAAGACATATTACAGCAGTTATCATTTTTGGTGGAGATGGTACATTACATGGCTTGCTTAAACCTTTAGTTGAACAATCAATCCCTTTTGCGATCGTACCTGCGGGGACAGGGAATGATTTCATCAAAACAGTCAACAAGCTAAATGATTGTAAACTCGATGTGGTAAAGGTAAATGATGATTCACTATGTGCAACAATTGTCGGAGTGGGGTTCGACGCTGAAATAACAAAACTAATAAGAGATCGAAAACTAAAGGAGAAATTTAATAAATGGTATGTAGGTTTTTTTACTTACATAATCGGTGTCTTTTATGCCATTCGAACATACAACCCGACCACGATGCATATCTTTGTAGATGGGCGAAAATATGAGTATAACAACGTGTGGCTCGTAGCTACTGCAAACACGCCATTTTATGGCGGGGGGTTAAAAATGTGTCCACATGCGAATCCTTCAGATGGATTACTTGATGTTTGTATCGTTCATGGGAAGAACCGCATGCTATTACTATTTGTGATTTTACCAACTGTTTTACGAGGATGGCATATTTTTTTACCGTACGTTAGCTATATGAAAGGCAGACACATCACCATACAGTCCGATGTTACTACAAATGTAATAGCAGACGGAGAGCTGATAGGGCTACTGCCGGTAGAAATAACCGTGCAGCAGCATGCTATGTCCACATTTAAGTTAAACATATAGAATCTTGATTTGCTCAATTCACTTGTTTATACTACAGAAAAAGTAGGATTAAGGTGATGCAAATGGCAAAAGTTATTACAATGCCAGGCTTTCAGCCAATTAGCTATATAAAGTTTCGGAAAAATCCTCTAGATTTTTTATTGAACACAGCAAGCTATGGAGCTGACTTTGTTAAGTTATATTTGCCCTCCTATGTGGTTCACTCTCCAGATGCTGTAAAAGAAATACTTACAACAAAGGATGCGAGTTTTTCAAAAGGAAATGGTGCAAAAGTGATGCGGAAAACACTCGGTAATGGATTGTTAACCGCGGAAGGAGCGGAGCACCAAAAACAACGTAAGCTTATTCAACCTGCCTTTCATAAAAAACAACTTCATACATACGCATCTGATGTAATTGCATACACAAAAGAAATGGTACAAAATTGGGACGACGGTGATATTCGTTCGATAGACCAAGATATGATGGCGTTAACGCTTCGAATTGTTTTAAAAACGTTGTTTAATTACGATATAGAGCATACGCATACTGTAACAAGTGCTGTCGAGGAAATTATTGAGCGTACGGCACAATCACTTTTATCGCCTTTTCCTATACTCGGCAGTAAAAAGAAGTATAAACAAGCGGTACAGATTCTCGACGACTTAGCAGAAAAACTAATCGTTGAAGCACCAAAAGAGGAAGGCTCGTTACTCGATTTACTTATATCTGCAAAATATGAGGATGGTACATCCATGTCACGTGATATTGTCCGTGATCAAGTTTTGACAATGGTTATCGCAGGACATGAGACAACAGCGAATGCTCTATCTTGGGTATGGTTTGCCCTCAGTCAGAATCAAGATGTAGAAGGAAAGTTTCATGCCGAGCTTGACACAGTGCTTCAGAAGCAACAGTTATCATTTGATTCAGTCAAATCCTTACCTTACACGAAACAAATTTTTCAAGAAACGCTACGGTTATATCCACCTGCTTGGATGATTTTGCGCGAAGCAAAAGAGGATGTTGATATTAGTGGGCACACGTTTAAAAAAGGAGCAGCTTTTTTAATCAGTCCCTACGTTCTTCATCGTAGCCCTTTGTTTTTCAAAGAGGCTGAGATGTTTTGGCCTGACCGCTTTAATAAGCAGGAGGGAATGGCCGAGGTCCCAACATACTCTTATGTGCCGTTTGGAGCTGGGTCAAGAGGCTGTATAGGTAGTCAATTTGCTTTAATGGAAGCTGTGTTAATTATGGCTGTTGTTGGTCAGCGTGCTTCATTACAGCTATATGGTTCAAGGGAACATATAACTCCGGAACCACTTGTTTCTTTGCGTGTAAAAGGAAATTTAAAAATGAAAATAAGTAAGCGTAAGTAAACGTGGAGTCTGGTGGCTCTGCGCTTTTTTATGTTTGCCGTTTGTTTTTTCTACACTTTCCCATAAATATTTTTCACCTATTTAAAGAAAATATGAACGAAAAACTAAATAATGAGGTGAAGGAAATGACAAAGTTTATTAAAATCATGATGGGTTTTATGCTCGTTTTTTCTCTTGCGGCATGTAATGTAGACGACAATCGTGAATTAGATGAAGTTAACGATAATATTTCTAGCTTGAGCACAGATATGACGAGTGAAAGCTATCCGCATACGAAGGCGATACGAATTCAAGACGCTAAGTATGAGTTTAAAATTGATGAGCAAGCTGCAGAAGATGCAAAAAAGAATTATAAACAGTATGCACAAAAGCTACAAAAAGCATCAGAAAATTACCGGAATTATCTTGCTGGACAGCAAACACCACCACCGGTAAACAATACGAAACAATATATGCAAGAAAGACAAAAGAAGCAAGCTGAGGAGACTCAGCATCAACAACCAAACCAAAAAGCTGCAGAGCAACAGCCTGCTAAGCAACAGCCTGCCAAACAGGAACCAGCACGAGAAAAGCAACCAGCTCAGCAACAAGAGCCGGCACAACAACAGCCAGCTCAGCAGCAAACAGAACAGCAGCAAGCGGCGCCAGCACCGGCACCACAACAACAACCTGATGTGAATCAACAAGCAGCACCACCACCTGCAAAGACGGAGCAACAGCCAACAGCTGAACAACCTAAGCAGGAAGCGACACAAAATGCAGAAGGTTTAAGTGAGTTCGAACGAGAAGTAGTTCGCTTAAGTAACGTGCAGCGTAAAAATAATGGGCTGCCTGAACTTCAAGCAGATACAGCATTAAGTAAAGTTGCAAGAGAAAAGTCGAATGATATGCAGAAAAATGGGTACTTTTCACACACAAGTCCAACATACGGGTCACCATTTGATATGATGCGTGATTTTGGTATCACATATAAATCCGCAGGAGAGAATATAGCACAAGGTCAAAGAACACCAGAGGAAGTAGTTAACGCTTGGATGAACAGTGAAGGTCACCGCAAAAACATCTTAAGTGCGGACTTTACTCACATTGGTGTCGGTCATGAAACGGGCGGAAACCATTGGACACAAATGTTTATTAAAAAGTAAGGTGTGGGGCGACACGATATGTGTCGCCTATCACGTTAATTCGAGAGGCTTTCCCTTCCCAATTAAGGTCCAGACTCTATTTCAGGAGCTTGCGCATAAATTTTTTTTACATATAAACACAAAAACTTACCCATTTAACATTGATGTTACTACTTTAAACAGGGACTGTGAATTATGGAAGGTAGCTAAATAGATTTAAAGGTAGCATCATACAAAGAAAAGGGACTTAGCCGTTAGCGAATCTTTTTAAAAAAGAAACAAGGATGCTTAACCCTTTGCGAACATTCGGATCCTTCATAGACTTAGCTAATTGTAATAATGACAGTGGTTGTTTGTCTTCATATTCATCCATTGCTTCTGTAAACGAAGCTATCATATTAGTTGCTAAAGGAATAGCGCCTTTTTGGGTTAAATCATCAGCTAGTTCTACACCAGCAATGGCTTTTTCAACTATGTCCAATACCATAGTGCTTGTCATGGATACTTTAGCTGCAGCAATCATCTCTGCTACTTCAATTAGTGTTTGTAATGAGCCAGTTTGTTCAAGCTTTTTAATTTCATCTAGGGATCGAGATAAGCTTTCGCTTACGTCAGGGAGCTTCTTAAGTAATTCGATTGTTTCAGGTTGAGCAATGTCATCAATAAGCTCAACGGATGCGATTGCTTTTTTTGTAATCTCATCAACCATTTCCTTTGTCATAGACTGAATGGCGACCTCTATAAGCTCCTTAGCATATTCCATTGTGGTTGTATGTTCTAAGCTACTCACTTCCATTAGCTTCACCTCCTACATAATCCCGCGAACATTGAGCCAGTATACTTCGTTATATATTGATTTAAACCAATGAAGAAGCTCTGACGTATTCGCTGGCTTAGGGGGATGAGTGTAGTCAAACGTAATGTAGCTTGCATCGTCTAGACTATTTTCTAAGAAGCATGCCACTTTGCCGTTATATACAGCTGTTTCAGGTAAACCACGAACACGGTCAACGAGGTTCTTAACCAGTACGTCACCTTGATAATGAGCGGTTGAACCTGCTTTGCTAATTGGTAAATTCGTTGCATCTCCTATGACATATACGTTATCTGAGCCAATCATTTTTAATGTGTAACGGTCTGTAGGGATAAAACCATCTTCATCACCAAGCCCTGAGTTGAGTATAACAGAAGCCCCTGTATGCGCTGGTATGGAGATTAATATATCATATGGATGTTCTTCTCCATCCATCGTAATAGCTACTTTACGAGCAGGATCAATCTCTTCTAAGTTAAAAAAGACTTCAGCTAGGATATTACGTTTTTCGAAATTGGGCTCAGCCCACTCAGCCACTGGCTGTAAAGAGTGGATTCTACCAATCGGGTACGTATATTTAATTTCTACCTTGTCACGTATTAATTTTTTTCTAAAGTAATCATCAAGCATTAAGCTCACTTCAAGCGGCGCAGCCGGACATTTATGAGGAACATCAATTGTAATTAAAATGCGCCCACCCTCGAAAGTCGCTAATGCATCTCGGAGTCTAATGGCTCCCTCAAGCGTATAAAAATCATGTGCTCCCTCTTTTAAACCAGGTAAGCTATCAAAATTCGGGTGAGAACCAGTTGCTATTACCAGCTGATCGTAATCGTAAGAATTGGCCATAGACACGAGGCGATGGTTTGCTTTATCGATTTTTTCAATGTCGTCAAAAATAAGCTTCACATGTCGGTGCACTACTTTTTTTTCATCTCTAATAAAGTGCTCAGGAGCATGGATGTTCATGGTGATAAACAAATATCCAGGTTGATATATATGTTTCTCAGTGTTTGAAATTAATGTAACTTCAACTTTATTTTCTTTAATTTCAGCTTGCAGTTGACGAGCAAGCTTGTTCGCCACCATTGTTCCTGCCGTTCCGCCACCAAGGATGACAATCTTTTTTGGCATTGTGTCTGCCCCCTTACTTCATTTTACGAACAGCAATCTTCCAATAATCATCAATTTTTTCATTGTGTACGAGCTCATGCTTCATTTTTTTTATCCATTCTGGAATATCAACAGCAGATCCTTTATCGTTTGATAATACTTCAATTACATCACCAACAGCTGCCTTTTTAATGGCTTTAATTAATTCCATTAAAGGACCAGGGCAGTAAGAACCTCTTGCATCAACAGATTTTGTAATCTCAATATTCATTTAAATCCCTCCGACTTTATTTTTAAAGGCGGAACGTACAACAAGTACAACCGCCCTCCAGACTTTTTGGGAATATATTGATAAAACTCTAAGTGCCATTATTTCAGTACTAAACTTTTTTGCTCTATGTGGGAGTTAATTTTCATATTAGTAGGCTCGACAACTTCTGTGAAAGTATCACGTCCATACTGATTTGTATGTGAACACACATGCTTGTTTATTACATGGTGACGACTTGTGCGTTTTGTGCCATACCAAGAAAGGCAGTGACGCCGATTATATCATCAAATACATCAATCATATCGTCCTTTTCCCAACCCATAACGTCCATTGCCATTGCACAGCCGTATATGTGAAGATCGCCCATATCTTTTCCCTCGCTTAATAAATGGTCAAATAAGGGGATTTCTTTGGCGAGCATTTCTTTTCCGACCGTACCAGCTTTAAAATCCTTTGCGGCAAAAAACTCTTTGGAAAAATTTTTCAATGCATTCATTGTAACGAAAATATTTACTTGCATACCCGACATTGAAGCTACAGAACCAACTAATGCGCCAGCATGGAGCTTTTCTATTTCCTCGGACAATAAAATAATTGCTAATGATGGAACTTGTTCTTCGTTCATATAACGCGCCTCCCTCTCAAATTTTGTTTACGCTTTTATTATACATATACCCGTATATGTAAGTATGTGGATGAATTGTGAGAAAACTGTGATAAAGTTATGAACTTCAAAAAAGTCAGAAAATAAATCTAGATAATTTCTTTTCATAGTTGAACATTTGTCCGAATAGTCTAAAATAAAAGTGAATGACTATTCATTTTTAAATACTCAGGGGGGATGTTTGGTGGAAGGAAAAGTAGTGATTGTGACGGGCGGTTCAAGTGGAATGGGAAAATATATGGCAATGCAATTTGCTAAAGAGGGAGCGAATGTTGTCATAACGGGCAGGCAATTAGACAAACTTGAGGAAGCAAAAAAAGAAATTGAACAGCAACCAGGCCAAGTGTTATGTGTCACAATGGACGTGCGAAACGTCGATGATGTTAATAGAATGGTTCAAGAAGCGGATGAAGTCTTTGGTCGTATTGATGCTTTGGTGAATAATGCTGCCGGTAATTTTATTTGCCCCGCAGAGGATTTGTCATTCAACGGTTGGCGTGCTGTCATTGATATTGTGTTAAATGGTACCTTTTATTGCAGTCAAACAGTTGGTAAGTATTGGATTGAAAAAAAGATTCAAGGAAAAATTATTAATATGGTTGCAACATACGCATGGGGAGCAGGGGCTGGGGTTGTGCACTCAGCAGCTGCAAAAGCAGGTGTATTATCCTTAACGCGTACACTTGCTGTGGAATGGGGACGAAAGTATGGTATTACGGTAAATGCTATTGCGCCTGGTATGATTGAGCGAACAGGTGGAGCAGAAAGACTGGTGTTGTCTGAAAAGCATTTGCAACATATGCATGAGGGAATTCCGTTACAACGTTTTGGAACACCTGAAGAAATCGGCAAGCTTGCGCGATTTATGCTTTCAGATGATGCGGCCTATTTAAATGGTGAGTGCATTACACTAGATGGAGGCCAATGGCTTAATACTGGGATGTTTTAAAAGAGAGCTCAATCACACAATAAAAATAAACACAGTAATCGTCCCTACATATAGGCAAGCATCTACATATATCAGTTGCATATATATAGCAATGACTCTATATGTGGGGGGATTATATGGACACGTATCCTTTTTGTGCACAAACAACTGATCAAGCACCGCTTTTTACTGCCGAAGCTTATGATAATGTTACGAAAACGATAAAAAATGTTTTAATGAAAGATTATCGTGGTCGTTGGCTTGTATTATTTTTTTACTCAAGCGACTTTACCTTTGTATGACCAACTGAATTAGCAGCGGTCGCTGCTATATATCCGCAATTACAAGCACTGCAGACCGACGTACTTGGAATTAGTACAGATAGTGTATATGCTCATAAAGTCTTTACAGAGGTGTCACCATCAGTAGCTGATCTACCATTTCCACTTGTAAGTGATCGAACGCATGAAATTAGTCGTGCTTATCGAGTGCTGAATGAAGGAACAGGTGCCACGTTTCGAGCAACCGTTATTGTCGATCCAAATGGTATAATAGTGTCAAAACTCGTATATCCACTTGAAGTGGGCCGAAACGTATATGAAATTCTGAGACTTATTCAGGGCATACAATATGGTAGACGAACAGGAGAAGGTTTACCTGCAAATTGGGTGCCCGGTCAACCTGGTATAAAACGGGACATAACTCTCATTGGAAAAATATAAGCTCTGTCTGTTAACATTGGGCACTTCCTTTAATATAGGGAGTGCCCATTATAATTTTCGAGACTCGAAATGTTTATTTTAAAATATAAAAGGGAAATGTTACTAAATGACGAAAAGATAATAATAGGAAAAATTCAAGAAAATAGGTGACCCCACATGACGCTTGTTATACAGATGTTAGCATTAAATTTGTTATTCATATTAGTAGGCATACTTGTGTTGCAAATTTGGCTTGATAGTAAAGAACGCTCAACTAGGGATCAGCAAGTTATCATTTTTATCACCGCTGCATTTGCATGTATTCTCTGCCTGTTATATCCGCTACAGTTAAGTGATAATTTTATTTATGATTTTCGCCATACTGTTCTGTGGTTTGCAGGTTTATATGGTGGACCAGCTGTGGCTATCGGGCTTTTAATTATCATTATTATAGCTAGAATTGCTATTGGCGGGCTTGGTATTGTATCAACAATAGCCATTTGTTCATTAGTTGTTTTGGTTGTGTCATTGTTTTATAAAAAGTTTCGATCACTTTCTAGTAATCAAAGAATATTAGCGAGTATCACTTTTGCCTCATTAGTAGGATTCCCAACAATTGGAATTATATTTTTCTTCTTTGAATTACCGTACCATACTCCTGATATATGGCTAGGTATATTATTTGTGCAAATAATTGGCACCGGGATAATTGCTGCCACTGTTGAGGTCATACAGAAGAATTTCACTCTCAAAAAACGTCTAATTCAAATTGAAAAACTAGAGGCTGTAAGTCATTTAGCAGCAAGTATCTCACATGAAGTAAGAAATCCTTTAACAACGAGTCGTGGCTTTATTCAATTATTATTCGAGGAAGAACGCTCGAAGCAAAAAAAGGAATTTCTCCGTATTGCACTTGATGAGATGGACCGGGCTGAATTAATTATTCGTGATTATTTAACATTTGCTAAACCTGCACCTTCTAAAGTGAGTGAAATAAATGTTAAGACGGAATTATTGCGGGTGATTGATATTGTAAAACCATTGGCAAATATGAACAGTGTGAAAATAGATAGCATGCTATTTCCGTTTCGAATTAAAGGGGATATAGCGCAGTTTCAGCAATGCTTTTTAAATATTGTAAAAAACAGTGTTGAAGCCATGCCTAATGGGGGAACTGTTGAAATAAAAGTCGAAATTCAGCCTCAGCATATTTCTATTGTGGTGTCAGATAATGGAATAGGTATGAGCCATGAACAAATCGCCAGATTAGGAGAGCCTTATTTTTCTACGAAAACAATGAAGGGAACAGGCTTAGGCATGATGGTTGTCTATCGTATTGTCGAATCTATGAAAGGGAAAATAGATGTAAAAAGTAATGTTGGGAAAGGCACAAGATTCACAGTCCGTTTTCCTAGAATTGAAGAACAAGATAGTACCAATAAAGATAAAGAACAACAAATCATTAGCTAAGTCCCTCCTAAGGGACTTTTTCTTTTGGCAGCATGGGGACGGTTCTCATGCATCCTTTTCATTTATTTAAACAAGTATCGTTGGCTTATCGTACTTTTAAAAAGAATGTTTCTGCTTCATCCGCTTTTTAGTTTTTGAAAACGTGGCAGTACCTGTCTACCCTCTTACATATTTTTTTAGAGAAAAAAGAGAAAAATAACAAAATAATCTAAATTTATGTAAAATTTAAAATAATATAAAAACAAAACCTGGTGAGGGGGGGACAAAACATGGAAGACCAACCGTTACTGCAAGTAAAACAGCTTCGTACACATTTCCATACAAAGGCAGGTGTCATTAAAGCCGTAGATGGTGTTAGCTTTGACATTAAATCAGGAGAAACACTTGGTATTGTAGGTGAATCCGGTTCGGGTAAAAGTATAACGGCTATGTCGATTATGCGTCTAATCCCTTCGCCTCCTGGAAGAATAGTCAGTGGTCAAATTCTCTTTGAAGGGGAAGACCTAGTAACTAAAACAGAACGAGAAATGAGGCAAATACGAGGAAATCAAATATCAATGGTATTTCAGGATCCAATGACATCCTTAAATCCAGTTTTCACAATAGGCAAGCAGCTTGTAGAAACAATACTAACTCATGAAAAAGGAATTGGAAAAAAGGCAGCTATGAATCGAGCTATTGAACTGC
Organism: Bacillus sp. HMF5848; assembly: GCF_003944835.1. Taxonomy (GTDB): domain Bacteria; phylum Bacillota; class Bacilli; order Bacillales; family HMF5848; genus HMF5848. The sequence continues at coordinate 4,313,830 of NZ_RWIV01000001.1, read as the reverse complement.
TAGAGTTAGTCAACATTCCTGATGCAAAAAACAGATTAAAAAGTTATCCTCATGAATTTAGTGGTGGTATGAGACAAAGAGTAATGATTGCGATGGCACTTGCTTGCTCACCGAAGCTACTCATAGCTGATGAGCCGACGACAGCTCTTGATGTAACTGTCCAAGCGCAAATTCTAGAGCTATTAAAATCTCTTCAAGCTGAGTTAGGGATGGCAGTCATTATGATTACGCATGACCTTGGTGTAGTAGCAGACGTTTGTGACCGAGTGATGGTCATGTATGCGGGAAAGCCAGCTGAGTTTACAGATAAACGATCGCTGTTTCAGCACGCAAAGCATCCGTATACGTGGGGCTTACTTCGTTCTATTCCAAAGATGCAAGAACAAAAGAGTAGGTTGCAAGCTATTGAAGGATTACCTCCTGATATGCGTAATCTGCCTACTGGTTGCAGCTTTGCTCCACGTTGTAATCGTGCGACAGATCTTTGTCATCAGCTAGCACCGACACTACAGGAAGTGAATAAAAGTCACGCGGTTAGCTGCTTTTTATATGAGGGGATAACGGAGGTGACGACATCATGACAGCTCTTTTACAAGTAACAGATTTAAAAAAATACTTTCCAATAAAAAAAGGAATTATAGGTCGTAACGCAGGCTATGTTAAGGCCGTTGATGGTGTTAGCTTCTCCGTGCAAAAAGGAGAGACTCTTGGTTTAGTTGGGGAGAGTGGCTGCGGAAAATCAACGACAGGGCGCTCGTTACTTCGCCTAATTGAGCCCACGAGCGGGAACATATTCTTCAAAGGTACAAATATCACTACATTAACTAATGAACAAATGCGCATGCTGCGTAAAGATATGCAAATTATTTTTCAGGATCCATATGCGTCTTTAAATCCACGGATGACAATTGAACAGCTTATAGCAGAACCAATGAAAATATTTGGAATGCACTCTACTGAAATACGCAAAAAAATAGCAGAAATGCTGGATGTTGTTGGACTACCGAATTATTTTAAGGATCGCTACGCTCATGAATTTAGTGGTGGCCAAAGACAGCGTATAGGAATAGCACGTGCTTTAGCACTTGAACCTGAGCTTGTTATTTGTGACGAACCAGTATCAGCACTTGATGTATCCATACAGGCACAGGTTGTGAATTTAATGGAAGACTTACAGAAGGAATATGGCTTGACCTACATTTTTATCGCTCATGACCTTGGAGTTGTCCATCATATTAGTGATCGAGTAGCTGTCATGTACTTGGGGAATATTGTTGAAATCGGAAGCTATAAGGATGTGTATAACAACCCACAACATCCTTATACACAGGCGCTATTGTCAGCAATACCAGAAGCTGAGCTTGCTAGATCAAAAGAAAGAATTGTGTTACAAGGCGACGTGCCGAGTCCTAGTAATCCACCTCAAGGCTGTAAGTTCCACACGAGATGCCCTTACGTAGAAGCAAGGTGTCGTGAGGAGGTACCAAAATTAAGAAGTACGAGTGAATCAGGGCACGAGGCAGCTTGTCATTTAGTAAAAGAAGAGCCTGTCCTTACTTAAGTATTAAATTGTCGGAGTTACTTGGAGAGTACTCTCCAAATCTCATAAAAAATAAACAGGGGGAAGGTACATGAGACATAACAAGTTTGTAATGGTATTGTTAAGTGTTTTATTTGTATTTTCATTATTAGGAGCATGTAGTAACAACGATGAAACAGCGTCAGATGATAAGCCGGCTGACGATACGACAACAACAGAAACAGCAGAGCCAGCGTCAGATGACCCAGCACAAGCGGATAGTGGAAAGAAAACCTTAGTATTTGGTCGTGGTGCTGACTCTGTTCAGCTAGATCCATCTAAAGTAACAGATGGAGAATCAATTTATGTAACGAATCAAGTGTTTGACACATTAGTTCGTTACAAAGAGGAAAATACAGAGGTTGTACCAGCGCTTGCCACAGAATGGAGCGCGAGTGAAGATGGAACGGAGTGGACATTCAAGCTTCGTGAAGACGTACAATTCCACGATGGTACAGATTTTACAGCTGAGGATGTCGTATTTAACTTTGAGCGTTGGACAACATCAGCGGAGTTTATCTACTATGGCTATATGTTTGGTGCTAGTGAAAATGATATGGGGGGAATTATTGAAAAGGTAGAAGCAGTATCTGATTACGAAGTAAAGTTCACTTTATCAGAACCAAATGCGCCGTTTTTATACACTTTAGCGATGCCGCCATTCGCTATTTCTAGCAAGGATGCTGTTGAAAAATATGGAGAAGATTATTTTAAAAATCCTGTAGGAACTGGTCCATTCGTATTTAAAGAGTGGCAAAAGGATGACAAAATTGTATTAGAAAAGAACCCGGATTACTTCGGTGGTGCAGCGAAGGTTGATGAAGTAATCTTCCGTGTTATTCCTGATAACGGAGCACGCTTTATGGAGTTGCAAGCGGGTAGTATCGATATTATGAATGGATTAAATCCACAGGACATCGGGCAAGTAGAATCAGATAATGCATTACAAATCCTTCGTCGTCCGTCTATGAACGTGGCGTACATGGCGATGAATACTGATAAAGAAGGTCCAATGTCTAGTAAAGAGGTTCGTCAAGCTATTAACCTAGGGATTGATAAAGAAAAGCTACTAACACTATTTGAAGGAATGGGGAAAGCGGCGAAAAACCCTATGCCACCTTCACTTTGGGGCTATAACGATGACATTGAAGATTATGGCTACGATGTAGAAGAAGCGAAGCGTTTACTTGCAGAAGCAGGCTATGGAGATGGCTTCACTATCACATTGTATTCAATGGCAAACCCGCGTCCATACTTACCACAGCCGAAGCTAATTGCACAAGCGATGCAGCAAATGCTTAAGGATATTAATGTCACGGTTGAGATTGTTGAAAATGATTGGGACACACATTTAGCTGTTACAGAAAATGGAGAGCATGACATGGCGTTCCTTGGCTGGACAGGTGACAACGGAGATCCAGATAACTTCTTATATGTATTACTAGATAAAGATAATGCTAAAGTAGGTTCTGCTGGTAACATCGCTTTCTATAAGAGTGATGAAGTACATGATTTATTGAAAAAAGCACAAACAGAAATGGATCAACAAAAACGTACAGATTATTACATGAGAGCGCAAGAGTTAATTCATGAGGATGCACCTTGGTTCCCAATTGCACACACAACACCACCGCTTGCTGTAAATAAAAATGTGTCTGGCTACGTACCGCATCCAACGGGTAGTGAACCATTTACAAACGTAGATAAGCAGTAATGAGTATATAACCGCAGTTTGATAAAGGCCCTTCCTATTCTGGGAGGGTTATCCTATACGTTAAAGAAAGTATAAAGTTTCTTAACCTAGATTAGTGTCTAGCTTTTAGCGCCTAACCCCTCGAGGTCTTAAGCCGTCCCCACTGGAGGGAAAGCCCTTCCTGCGGGGTACGCCTTAAGCTGGTCAGGGCTGAGCAAGGCGTTTGCACTTTTATTATATTACTCGTACCTACCGATTGGGGGGAATAAGATGCTCCAATATATAATCCGCAGATTATTAATGTTAATTCCAGTTTTAATAGGAGTAGCTATCCTGGCGTTTGCACTCATTCATCTCATTCCAGGTGATCCAGCAAAAAGTATGTTAGGAGAAAAGGCTACAGCAGCTCAAGTTGAACAATTACGAGAAGAGCTACATTTAAATGATCCGTTATACGTTCAGTTCGGCTATTATTTAGGGGATATCCTAAGTGGAGACTTAGGAGAATCAATTAAATCCAAAGAATCAATTGTTGTAGAAATGCAAACTCGCTTTCCAGCTACCCTCGAATTAAGCTTATTTGCGATGACTATTGCGGTCATAGTAGGTGTGTTAGCAGGAATCATATCAGCAGTGAAGCAATATTCTTGGTTTGACAACCTGAGTATGACAGGAGCTTTAATAGGGGTTTCGTTGCCAATATTCTGGCTTGGACTTATGATGATTTGGCTGTTTTCCGTTAAGCTTCAATGGTTGCCTCCTTCAGGTAGGTTATCTAACGATATAGAGCTACAAACTATTACAAACCTATATATGCTAGATAGTATTTTAACAGGGAATTGGCCTGCACTTAAGGATAGTTTCTTACACCTACTTATGCCAGGGCTTGCACTAGGTACCATTCCCATGGCGATTATTGCTAGAATGACAAGGTCAAGTATGCTTGAAGTAATGAAACAAGATTATATTCGGACCGCAACGGCAAAAGGGTTAGCAAAATATTTAGTAATTTTCCAACATGCATTAAAGAATGCTTTTCTACCAGTTTTAACAGTCATAGGTATGCAATTTGGTTTCTTACTAGGAGGCGCTGTGTTAACCGAAACTATATTTTCATGGCCGGGTGTTGGACGATACGTATATCAGGCTGTTTTAGGAAGAGATTATCCTGTTGTGCAAACAACCATTTTATTGATTGCTATTGTGTTCGTTTTAATAAATTTATTAACGGATGTGTTATATAAATATTTTGACCCACGAATTCGCTATGATTAAAAAACGTGTAGTTCACTGATAATCCTGTGATTTGCTGCGACGGCGGATAATCGACAAACGACGACGGATAATCGCATCAATAGCGGGTTTTCCTTCAATACATATTACAGAAGTGAAAGGATGTGGATGTGAGATGGTAACACCACAGCTTCAGGAGACTAGCCCAATGGTTGATTTGCAACACAAAAAACCTAGACGTTTATTGGAAACTACAAAACGTGTTGTACAAAGTAAGTCTTCCTTATTAGGTTTTATAATCATTATGCTTTTAATAATTACAGCTTTACTCGCTCCTGTAATAGCATCACATGATCCTATTGAACAGGACTTGTTTGCTAGGTATCAGGCTCCCAGTACAGATCATCTATTAGGTACGGATGAGCTTGGACGTGATATTTTTAGTAGAATTATATATGGAACAAGGATCTCCATTCAAATTGGTGTCATAGCTGTAGGTATCTCAATGATCGTTGGGATTTTCCTTGGTGCCGTATCCGGGTATTTTGGTAAATGGATTGACATGGTTATTATGAGGTTTATTGATATATTAATGGCATTTCCGAGTATACTATTAGCTATCGCGATGGTTGCTGTTCTTGGACCAGGCTTAACCAATACGATGATTGCAGTCGGAATTGTTGGTGTACCACATTTCGCTAGAATTGTAAGATCGTCGGTTTTGTCCGTAAAAGAAACAGAGTATATTGAGGCTGCTCGTGCCGTCGGAGCGAAGCATGGTCGGATTTTATTTCGCCATGTGCTACCTAATTGTATGGCGCCTATTATCGTTCAAACAACTTTAAGTATCGGTACAGCCATTTTAGATGCAGCTGGTTTAAGCTTTTTAGGTTTAGGTGCTCAACCTCCTGCACCGGAATGGGGCGCGATGCTTAGTGATGGGCGAGCGGCTTTACAAACAGCACCATGGGTTGTAGCTTTTCCAGGTCTAGCTATACTATTTACGGTATTAGGCTTTAACTTGCTAGGTGACGGTTTAAGAGATGCCCTTGATCCTAAACAAAGTAAACAGTAGATATTTTGTAAATTATTACTAATTATTTGTATGCTATAATAGTAGGACTTATAGTCTTACTATTTTTTGTTTTCTAAAAATAATTAATATACTCCAAATATGAAAATCCCCTACCTAATTTAAAAGTTTAGAATAGCGAGGGTTCATGATGAAAAAATATGCCTTAAGTATTTGCTTGCTTTTTCTTATTGTAGTAATGGCTACATTCCAGCATACGCAGATTCCCAAAAAAGAGGCTAATGCTTGGCCTCATTTACCAGCCCCACTTGGTAACGGAAAGATTTTAATTACATCTGCTGGTCAGGCGATTGACGGCTATATTTTGGAGAGTATGACAAAAGAGCTACACATTGAAGCAGATTATCGTCCACGTGTGCTAGCGACGGATGTTTATGAGTACAATACGGTTTTATTTGTTGTTGGCTACAGCCCAACAGGGTTGCTGTTTACGGACCGAACTTGGATGGAGGAGGAGCAACGAATCCGCTTGCTTTTACAGGAAATTGCCGTTAAAAAAATGCCGGTAATTGTTGTACATATGAGTGGGTTTAATCGTACAGAATCTAGTACCAATTATTTAATAGATTTGATAGCCCCTCATACCGATTACTTTATCGGCTTACGTAGCTCTGATCGCTTGCAACGATATAGACGTTTAGCACAAAGATACAATTTTCCCATAACATTTGTTGAAAAAATTGAGCATATTAAAACACCATTAAATTCTGTGTTTAGATAAATGCATTCTAAAGGATGAAGTTCGATGATATCTAAAAGAATTCAAACGATTTTTGGTGGAAGCAGTATAATAATGGCGCTCTTAGTACCAACTTTCACATCAACTCTGAGTCAGAATGTGTTATCGTCTGTTCAAAAAAGTATTCAATTTGATGATAGTGGTACACTATTACTATCGGCATTTTCCTATATAGTTGTGGAAGCAATCATCATGTATCTTCTTTATATTGGGGCCCATTATTTTTCAATATACTTCTCTGCGAATGTTAAAACGATAAAGTATCAAACGATATTTCTAACCACTGTTCTGTGTGCTGTGTTCTTATTGCGTATGTTTTATGTAAACAACTATTCAATTATGCTTCATCTTTTCATGATTGTTTTATTTTTTATATTTAACATAAATATACCAAGCCAATTAAATATCTTTTCGTCACTGTCGCTACTCATTTTGAGTTTGTCGTTTTCTATGCAATGGTTAAATATACTACCGATGTTGTCACCATTCGGTCTAGGAAGTGATGATCTTGCCATTAGCTTAAAAACAGCAGACGCCTTTTTAACAGGAAATAAATTATTAACGACTGTCTCCATTGTGTTCTCAATCCTTTTCTTTGTCATAGCCTTGTTTCAAATGATTTTTCTAATTGTAAACAGTCGACAAATAGAAACGGTGAGACAATTACAAGAGCAAGAGCGTGACTTAAAGGAAGCTCGTCTGGCAGTAGTAGAGTCTCGTGTATATCAAGAAATCCACCATTTAGTTCATGATTTAAAAACACCTCTCGTGTCTCTAGAAGGGTTATTATCCCTTTTTGCTATGAAAATAGATAATAATGAAAAGCTTTCGTCATATATTCATAGAATGGAACACTCTATTGAAACAATGAAGGCTATGATATCAGACATTTTGTATGACGAAGTCCGTAGGTGCATAAGTGTATCGGATCTCATACGTTATGTAACGAGTCAAATTATTTTAGATAATAAACCGATTGAACTAATTACGGATATTAAAGAAGGGCTTCCAGACATTTTGGTTAATAAAATACGCGTCGCTCGTGCCATTATGAATGTAGTGGAAAATGCAATTACCTCTATTAATGAGAGAAAAGGGATTATAAGAGTTTCCGCTACAAAACGTGGACAGTACATAGAAATTTCAATAGTGGATAATGGTCCAGGTATACCTAGTGATATCTTAGATATCATATGGGATAAAGGCTTTAGTACATATCAGTCAACCGGTTTAGGACTATCATTTGTGAAAAAAGTAATGGAAGGTCATCAAGGGTATGTCCGAATAGAGAGCACACCATATATGTACACGTCGGTGACATTAGCAATTCCTATTATGGAGGAAGAGGTGCAATATGACGACAATACTAATCATTGATGACAATGAAGATATTCGTTTTACAATGGTCGAGATTTGTTCATTTGCTGGGTGGGACGCTATACAGGCGAAGGATGGCAAGGAAGGTGTTAGCATTTTTAAAAATGCAAAGCCTGATATTGTGATTGTAGATTACCACATGCCTAATTGGGATGGAGTACGCACTGTTCGTGAAATTAGAAAGATTAGTAGTACTGTGCCCATTATTATGTTAACCATTGACGAGAATCAGCGAACCGCAGATAACTGCTTGTCTGTAGGGGCAACAGACTTTTCACTTAAGCCTATTAAAGCGCCTGACTTAATTTCTCGCATTCGACTGCATTTGCGATTTGCGAGTATGCAAAAGGATGCATTTACAGACAAAGGAATTAGTGCCAGTACATTAGGCATGATTAAGCATTGCCTTGAAGCAAGTAAGGAGCCTCTATCTATTACAGATATTGAAAAGCAATTACCGTTAGCATACCAAACGATTCATCGCTATGTGAATTATCTTGTGGAAACGGGAGATGTTGAAATAATTGCTGACTATGGCAAAGTAGGGCGCCCAAAGAATCGTTATCAAATTAGCTAGAGAACTTGTAGGTTGATTGCGGCACACTGCATTCTACCGAATCCGCACTATGTAAGTAAGGTAACTATTTTTGTTGTGCTTGTTCCATTTGGTTATAATGATAACAACCTTGTTATATGGCGGTGTTTTTAAATGGCACTTCAATTAATTGAAGCGTATGTTCCTAAAAAACATTTTGAGCGTCTTGATACAAAGCTAGCATCCTTTGAAATCAAGACGCACTGGGTCCGGGAGCACTCTGAAGAAAAAATGCAAATTCGCATGCTCGTTCAAACAGAACATACAGAAGAAATCTTAAACTATTTAGAAAGTGTTGCTAACGTCATTGATGGACTTGAAGTAATTCTTTTACCCGTTGGCACGTATATAACGAGAGGCGTTGAGCAGCGTCATCAGCCACAACAAAAAAAGAAGCAGGATGATGCACTTCGCGTACAACGTGCTAGTCGCCATGAATTGTATGTAAGTATAGAAGCTATGAGTAAAATGAATATTACGTACATATTATTTGTTATGCTATCAACGATTGTAATAGCGATAGGCTTGGTGAAAAATAGCGCTGCTATTGTGATTGGAGGCATGGTTATTGCTCCTTTGCTCGGACCAATCATTTCTTTAGCATTTGCTTCTATTCTAGGTGACTTTAAACTCGCTAAGCACTCATATGTGACGTTTTCAACAGGCATTGCTATTGCACTCATTATCTCTATTGCTATGAGTGTAATCGTTGAGATTCCGATACATAGTCAAGAATTTATCTCTCGCACAAAGGTTGATATATTAGATATAGTACTAGCTTTATCATCTGGAACTGCGGGAGCACTATCTATTTTAAAAAGATTTCCAAGTACACTAGTGGGCGTTATGGTCGCTGTTGCACTTCTTCCCCCAAGTGTCGTTCTTGGCATGACAATTGGTCATTTTATGTGGGAAGCAGCTCTTGGAGCGTTTTTGTTAGTGTCAGTCAACATAACATCCATTTTACTTTCAGCTATTGTGGTATTTTCCCTAACAGGGATAAGGCCTGTAAAATATGCCGAGCTGCAAAAAGCAAATATATCTCGAAAATATTCAATTTTATTTGTTAGTATTATTGTTATTATTTTAATAGCTACAGTTTTAGGAGTAACGTATCGATAAAAAGGAGGAAAGGTCTCTCATGCTTAAAAAACTGCAAATTAAAGAGAGCGTATCACCATTGCTAATTCACAATGCGCCAACCCACTATATTGATCTACTCAGAGCGGATGACACTAGCATTGAAATACATGCAGTACCCGAAGATTCAAGCTATCCTTTTATTCAAGTATTTGCGACGAGTAATGAATCTTTGCAGATAGCAGCACTTGAGCTTGAGCCATTGCTTGTCGAGGAAGGGCTACTTTGGCTTTGTTATCCGAAAAAATCCTCGAAGACATTTAAAGGGTCTAATTGTAGTCGAGAGACTGTTGGAGCTTTATTAGCTGAACGTGACTACGAACCCGTTCGTCAAATAGCTATTGACGAGGATTGGTCTGCACTTCGTTTAAGGAAAGTTGAGCATATTAAAAAAATGACTCGTAAAGTCGCTGTCACTAAAGCGGGACAAGAGCGAATAAGTAATTAGCACATTAGGATATTCCGTTGACTAGTATAAAATTGTAAACTATAATAAATAACAGAGTGTAAAATTGTAGATTATAATAAATTTAAAGAGTCACCGTCAAAGGGGAGTAGCTGTACAATAAAAGTCGTCATTTCGAGCGAAACGCTCCGGCTTTATTGGCAACGCCATCGTTGTTAGCAAGACCTTTACCGTCCAAAGGTAAAGGTCTTTTTTGTTGGCCTTTTCTACATAAAGTAAAGGTCATCTGTTCATAAAAGGAGAGATGTTAATTGGAATGGGCATTATTATTTGAGTATAGTTGGGTTTTACTCGTACTAATTGTATTAGAAGGCTTACTTGCAGCTGACAATGCATTAGTGTTGGCAATTATGGTAAAGCATTTGCCAGAGGATAAGCGCAAAAAAGCATTGTTTTATGGTTTAGCAGGTGCTTTTGTATTTCGCTTTGCGTCACTGTTTGTTATTTCATTTCTTGTTGATGTATGGCAAGTGCAGGCTATTGGGGCACTTTATTTATTGTTTATCGCTGGAAATCATATTTTTCGAAAGCTTATTATTAAAAAGCAAGAGGAAGATGACAGTGAAGAAGAAACTGAGAAAAAGGGCTCTGGCTTTTGGATGACAGTACTAAAAGTAGAGGTTGCTGATATTGCCTTTGCTGTTGATTCTATCCTAGCTGCCGTTGCGCTCGCTCTTGCATTACCGAAAACGAACCTACCACAAATTGGGGGTATGGATGGCGGTCAATTTTTAGTTGTTTTTATGGGCGGACTAATTGGACTCATTATTATGCGTTTCGCAGCAAACCTATTTGTTAAACTGCTACACTCGCGTCCTGGACTAGAAATAGCAGCATTTATTATTGTTGGATGGGTTGGGGTGAAACTCTCTGTAACAACTTTGTCACACCCAGCAGTATCGTTATTACCATACGGGTTTTCTCACTCGACTACGTGGAAGGTAACATTCTACGTCGTACTTGTATTAATTGCAGTAGGCGGTTACTTCTTAAGTAAACCAAAGGAAGACCCACAGGAATCGAACGTAACTGTAAATATGTAAATGAAAAAGCGGACTTTATCTGAATGATCCTCTGGCAATTGACAGAGGGTAGTTTACGATAATGAGTCCGCTTTTTGTGTCATTTTATATTCTTTTACGATATCTTTTACATTAATGTCCCATGCTTCAGTAGTAATTCGAAGTCCGTATCGGAACACGTTAACATGCTTTTTTTTCCATAGAAAGACAGCCTTTGCGACAAGTTCCTTACTACCGACTGTAAAAGTAAAGAATATCTCTATTGTTTTATGCAAGGGAATATCGAGTGCCGTTTCTAGTTTAACCCCACCAGAGCTTATGTCTATAATATAGCCTTCACCTTTTGATGACTGAACAGTTTGGTCGTTAATTTTAGTAATATGGTAGGCGGTATAAATAGGATTGTCAAATACGTAACGATAGGGTTCATTACGACGATATATCATACGATTCACCTCGAATTACATAATGTACTATCATAGTATCAAATATGTATTTAGTTTGGCAAAAAAGCGATAATAAAATTTTACTAAACTATTATATTGAAACCGTTGTCAAGTTTAGATACAATTTTAATGTATCCTATGGTATGAGCTATTAATGAAAATATTTATATATATTGAAGTCTAGCTAGCAGAGGGGGGAAGTTTTTATGGCAACTATTAAGGATATTGCAGAACAAGCAGGAGTTTCAATAACTACTGTGTCACGCGTATTAAACTATGACGAATCGTTATCGGTTACTGATGAGACACGAAAGAGAATTATTGAAGTAGCGCAAAGACTTAACTATAAGACACTTCGAGAAAGAAATGCTGCAAACCAAAAGGAACGCCTTCGTTTTGGGCTTGTGAATTGGTATACAGAGCGTCAGGAAGTTAATGATCCATATTACTTAGCGATTCGTATTGGCGTCGAACGTCAATGTGAAGAGCAACATGTGGAGTTAGTGAAGTTATTTAATCAAGACAATATAAACCGTACGGAGTATTTAAAAGGGTTAGATGGTATTATTGCGATTGGTAAATTCTCCACAAGTGAATGTGAATTGTTGGCTCAAATGTCGGAGAATATTGTCTTTGTAGATTATGCACCTGATGAACATAAATATGATTCTGTTGTGATTGATTTTAGAAAATCTATGATTGAAGTGCTTCAATATTTGTTGGAGCTAGGACATAAAAGAATAAGTTACATTGGCGGCCATGAATATATCGGTGACAATGAACTAATTAAAGATGAACGAGAAGTGACATTTTACGAGTACTTACAATTTCGTGATTTATTCGATAAATCTCTTGTGTATACCGGCACATTTACAACAGAGGATGGATACAGACTTATGAAAAAGGCATTAGCGCAGCAGGAAGTACCTACTGCCTTTGTTGTAGGAAGTGATTCGATGGCAATTGGAGCGTTACGTGCTGTGCATGAAGCGGGGCTAGCTGTACCGAACGATATATCAATAATTGGTTTTAACGATATCGCTACAGCTAGATTTTTGAATCCTCCTTTAACAACAGTGAAGGTGTATACCGAATTCATGGGCGAAACAGCTGTAGATTTAGTACTTGAGCAAATACGTACAAACCGTGAAATACCAAAAAAGGTTGTCTTACCAACAAAGCTTCTGCAGAGAGAAAGCTGCCGATCTATGTGAAAAATCTGTATCATAAGCACACGTTCTTATAGGGGCGTGTGTTTTTTGTTGGTAAAAATCTTACATCTAACATGACGAGTTAAAAGAATGACTCAATATGTAAGAAGAAATTGATATGCAATTATAATAAAAAGGGAATTGGTGGAAAAAGCAGGATATAGTAATCTACCATCGAATAATTATATGGAGTTTGTGAAAAAAATGTGACAAGCGGAAGGTGAGTGGATGAAGTGTTCATAAAGGAACTGTTATTAGACATTTTCTTTATTACGTTTTGCTTAGTTTTTGTTCCTGCATGGAAACACAGAAAATTAAGGTCAAGAGTATACACGTTTCGTTTGTGGATATTAATGTGTTCAATCGCAATCATTCTTTGTATATCGTTTCCTATTAATTTAGGCAGTGGGTATATTCTTGATTTGCGTGCCACTCCTTTAATGCTTGGTGGTTTATATGCTGGTGGAATGGGTGCCGTTGTGTTAGCAGCTGTTAGTATTGCTTATAGAGCATTATTCGGTGGTATTGGCTCGATAGTCTCAATTGGCATAACGGTTATCCATCTAGTAGCTATATTAATACTGTTTAAGAGATTTGCCTCTGCGAATGTAAAAGGTAAATTACTATTAAGTAGTATGCTAGGCTTTATGTCAGCAATCGTTACTATTATCATTATGCAAGTGATGCAACCAATGGAACATGTGTTACTTCTAACAGGGTTGCTTATAGTTCTTAACGTCTCTGGTATGCTTACTATGACTCATTTTATCGAAATATTGCGTGATTATTCGTACTTAAGGCGGGAGATTATAAAAAGTGAAAAGCTCGAGGTTGTTAGTCAGCTTGCTGCTTCAATCTCTCATGAAGTACGTAACCCATTAACAGTAGGAAAGGGTTTTTTACAGTTATTGCACCAAGGAGGCGTCTCTCCAGATAAACAAAAGCTATATATTAAAACAGCGCTTCATGAACTAGAACGGGCCGAGACCATCATAACCGATTATTTAACATTTGCCAAGCCAACGATAGAGGATAATAATGTACTCATAGTACGAGATGAGCTTAATGCATTGTCACAAATGATAGAAGCTTATGCACTAACAAATAATATAAAAATAGACTTAACTTGCCAAGAAGAAGGCTATATCCTTGGAAATAGTCAACGTCTGCGTCAATGCTTAATAAATGTATGTAAAAATGCGTGTGAAGCAATGGAGCATGGGGGAGATTTAAGTATTTCTTCTACTTGTGACACAAAACAGGTAACCATAACAATAAAGGATACGGGGAAAGGAATGTCTGCTAAAGAGTTAGCCAGACTAGGTGAGCCGTACTACTCCACAAAAGGTATAAAAGGTACAGGCTTAGGCATGATGGTCGTATTCCGAATTGTTGAAGCAATGCAAGGAGTTATACATATTAAAAGTCAACAAATGCAAGGTACAACTGTAACCATATCTTTTCCACGTGTAAGTGGGGAGTATATGAATCACACATGTATTGAATAAGAAGGAGGCTGTCCAAAGTGTAAAGGGCGGCCTTCTTTTTCCGTTAGTGCTGTAACACACGTTGACATCGGGAATTGCACGAATCCGTTTCAAAAACACATTTAGCTTTGGAGGAAAAATGCATCGAAAAAACGTGTTTAGTAAAAAAATCTTCATGTTTGCTCCTCTACGGAATGGCTTGATTCGCTTACTTTTGTGAAAAATCGACAAATATCGTCACAATTTCAAAAAAAACACAAATACTGTCGATGTTTTTGTATAATAAGGATGATATAGGTAATTTTTATGAAAAAAATTCTTATACACTAACATCTAGATTCCTCAGCTTATCCTCAAGGTTTAACTTACATACATTCATATCATTACATATATGCCGAAGCAGAAAAATGTCGCAAGGAGGACGCACAATTGAGGTGGATTAACAGCCTAGGCTTTCGTATTTGGTTAGCAATAAATGTCCTTATAATTATAACAATTATTAGCTTGAGTAGTATCAATATGTTACTAGAAAATGAACGAATTAAAGAGACTATACAAAACCAAGGAGTTACGGTATCGAATACGCTTAGTTCACTGGTGGGTGTGTCTATGCTTCGTGGGGAGTATTCTCATATTCATCCTATTACACAGTCTCTCGTCAAAAATCCTGATATTCAATATATAGTCGTCCGCGACAGATACGGAACAATCATTGATGAAAAAGGATATCCCGAAGATGTTGAAGATACATTATTAATTGAAAGCGCGAAGATTGAATATGCGGCGCAAGAACTTGGGGTAGCAGAAGTGGGTCTTCGCAAGGATACATTGAAAAAGGAACAACAGCAGTTGCTACTACATTCTATTGCTGTTGCTTTACTAGTCTCTTTCCTATCAATCATACTGTCCTGGTTAATAAGCCGTTGGATGCTTAAGCCAATTAAGCGTTTAACACAAGCTACTAATTTAGTAAGTAAAGGTGAACTAGATATCGTTGTTCCAGAGGATGGACTGCTAGAAACGCAAGAACTTTCTATATCTTTTAATAAAATGGCTGAAACGGTAAAGAGTTATCAACAAATATTAGAGTATGAAGTAGAAATGGCTACTAAAAACTTATCTGAAAAAGTTACTACACTTGAAATATTAAGCAATATATCTAAAACTGTGATTAGAAAAGATACAACTCGTCAAGAGGTTGTTCGCGACATTTTAATTGAGGTTTATGCATATAGCAAGCCAGAATATTTATCTATTGTACTTCGTGACAACTCGGATAAATCAATGTTAAAGCTATATAGCTTTAATGATACAAAAGAAATTATTACAAAGGATATACATATAGAAGATTCACTTGTTAAACAGGTCCTTGAGACAATGGAACCAGCTATTCATAATAACATTCATGAACATAAAGAGTTTCTTAATGGAGAAGAACAAACAGTTGTTAAAAAAGGCATTAAGTCTACCGCTGTTTTCCCGCTTGTTGCGAATAAAGGAGTTATTGGGACCATCAATATTGGTAGCTCCGAAACAGATTTTTATAATGACAGTCATATTAGTAAGCTATCTATTCTGGCTAATCAAATCGCCATGTCAATTGATAGAGTATTAATGTATGAATCGCTTCATCAAGCAGCTTATCATGATTATGTGACTGGACTTCCTAATTATCGCTTTTTTAAGAACAAGCTAAATACAGCAATAGAAAAAGCAGAGCTGAAGCAAGTTAATAAAATGCTAGCAGTTATATTCATAGATATGGACCGCTTCAAGTTAATCAATGATACGTTAGGTCATGATTTCGGAGATGCGCTTCTTATTGAAGTTGGTCAACTGATTCGGAACACATTAGATTCTAGCGCGTGTGTAGCTAGACTAGGTGGTGACGAATTTACTGTCCTCCTAAAGGATATTGCACATGAAGAAGAAGTAAAGCATGTTGCTATGGAGCTATTGGAGAAGCTAGCAAAACCGATATGTGTCGATGGCTATGATATCCACGTGTCTGCTAGTGTTGGGATTTCCTTATATCCACAGGATGGCAGAGATGCGAAGACTTTAATAAAAAAAGCGGATCGTGCTATGTATCGGGTAAAGGAGTTAGGCAAAAACAATTTCTCTTTATATGCACCGCTTAAGGACGATACTTTGCTCTCACCGTATATAGTGGAGCAAGATTTACGTAAAGCAATTGAAAATGATGAGTTTCGAGTGTATTATCAGCCGAAAATAAATATTTTAAATGGATCGATAGCAGGACTTGAAGCTTTAATACGCTGGTATCATCCGAAAAAAGGGCTAATCATGCCAGGTGATTTTATTCAAATTGCTGAAGAGACGGGCTTCATAGGTCAAATCGGAGAATTCATCTTAAGGAAGGTAGCAGAGCAATTAATTCATTGGGAACAAATAAGTGCGCCTGTTATTCCTGTTTCTGTTAATCTATCGCCCAAGCAATTTATGCAGACCAATTTAGTGAAATCTGTCCAAGAAGTCTTACAATCAACAGGTGTAGCACCTGAACTGATTGAACTAGAAATTACAGAGACAATGACGATGGATATAGAACGAACTCTTGAGACATTAGCGAGTTTAAAGGAGCTTGGGGTGAAAATAAGTATGGATGACTTTGGTAGTGGCTACAGCTCGCTAAATTATTTACGTCATCTGCCAATTGATAGGTTAAAAATTGATCGTTCCTTCATTCAAAATATAACAAGCAATCAAAATAACGCTGCAATTGTGTCGACGATTATACATTTAGCATATAATTTGAACTTGATAGTAACGGCAGAAGGAGTAGAAACGGAAGACGAAGCAAAATATTTACAACGTAGTTTATGTGATGAAGTCCAAGGATACTATTTTAGTTATCCTCTCCCAGCCGAAGAATTAATAAAGCAGTTTACTGAGATAGAAGAACGAGC
Organism: Bacillus sp. HMF5848; assembly: GCF_003944835.1. Taxonomy (GTDB): domain Bacteria; phylum Bacillota; class Bacilli; order Bacillales; family HMF5848; genus HMF5848. Next base: position 4,296,819 of record NZ_RWIV01000001.1, on the reverse strand, counting down.
AAAATTATGGAGATTAGAACAAAACATTTCATAAAGAGTAAAAAGACACCATGAACGTTCAAACCGCGTTAGGTGTCTTTTTATTATAGTCATTACTTCACTAAAGGTAGTTGAATAATAAATGTTGTACCAACACCTAATTTACTTTGCACGTCAATTTTCCCACCAAATAATTTAATAATATTGTAGCAAACCATCAAGCCAAGTCCTGTACCATCCTGCTTCGTTGAAAAGAAGGGCTGCCCTAACTTAGAGAGATCTGTCTTGCTGATACCTATGCCGTTGTCTTCAATTTGAATAATAGCGTTTTGTTGTGATGAAAATAAGCTAATTTTCACCACACCTTTCTTAGTAGGAACTGCCTCGATGGCGTTTTTAATAATATTTAATAGAATTTGCCGTATTTTTTCAGATTGAGCTTGAACGATTAGAGGTGAGGCTGTCTTTTCAACATTTATCGATATGTCATGGAGACTAGCGAAAGCATACATGGAATTTAGTACATGGTCTATTTCCTTGTTTAAATCAATATGCTCCATATTTTCTGATAATGGCTGTCGCGCTAGCGATAAATAATCGTTTAAAATATCGTTTGCACGTTGTAGTTCATCTAAGGAAATTTTAATAAATTGTTTGTCCTCAGTTGGAATATCTTGCTTAGCAAGTAATAGTTGCATGAAGCCTTTGACTGTTGTCATAGGATTGCGGATTTCATGAGCTACGCTTGCAGCTAGCTGAGCCATCGTATTTAGACGTTCAGTCCGTTGTACTTCAAATGATAATTTCTCATTTTCAGTGATTGAATCATAAATTTGAATGATAAGCCATATTGTAACGATATTAATAAATAAAGATATGCTGTAATGTAATATCCACTCCGGGGTAAAAACAGGTGAAATGATGATTATATCCAGTATTATTTGAATGGAAAACGTATAAAGTACTAAGCCGACAGGATATAGGCTGGAATCTCTTTTTAGTACAAGGCGTCGCTTATATAAAATCCAATATAAAGCTATCATTAAAAACGGGGTTACTAGTAATGTTAAAAGAGCATCCTCACCGCCAAAGAGTGCTCGCAATAAAACCATACCAACTGCGACATTAATACCTTTATGAAACGAGCCAAAAATAAACGCTAAAATAACAGGAACAAACCGAAGATCAATAAAGTATCCAGCGGTTAACTCTATTCCATAACTCATAGTTAAAAAGGTAGCGATGAGATAAAATAATACAAAGGTTGTTTGACGTAACCATTTTTTTAAAAGCTTACGTCTTATAATGATTTGGTGAACTAACAACGGGAAAAGAACCATTAATAACTGTAGGAATATTTTTTCAAGTATCATCTTTTACCCCTCTATACTAGTTTCATAATTTTATTTTAGTACATTATTATGAACTAATAAATAACAATATAACCAAAAAGTTACAAAAATTCGAGAACATTGACGAATCAAAGCGTTTTATTAAAAAAAATGTGGGATTACGACGAAAAAATAGGCAGGTGACATAATGAAGAGAATTGTTAAAGCATCTCATATGTATAGCATCGACCAATATACTGTTGAAAAGATAGGTATAAGTGAAGCGATGCTAATGGAAAATGCAGGACAGGCTTGTGCAAGACTGCTTATGAGGGAGCTACTCAGCTATCATCAAAAAGTGTTAATTCTTATAGGGACAGGGAACAACGGTGGAGATGGTGTGGTAATTGGACGGATTTTAAAAAGTCATGGATATGAAGTCGACGTAATGCTTATTGGGAATAAGGACAAGTTATCAAAGGCAGCAGCACATGCTCTACATGTGTATGAACAAAGTGGCTATGAAATCAGTGCATATAGAAAGCAATCTTTGTCGAACTATGAAGTCATTATAGATGCTATGCTTGGTATTGGAACAAAAGGATTACTTCGAGAGCCCTATGCTTCTATTATCTCTCATATTAATCAACTACAACGCCCATTAGTAGTCTCTATAGATATACCAAGCGGCGTCTGTGCTGATAAAGCGGACGTTACGCTCGCATTAAAAGCAAATGCGACTATCGTTATTCAACACTATAAGCATAGCTGTTTTTTGTTTCCTGCCCGTCACTATTATGGCGGCATATATGTTGTTGATATCGGTATACCACCGAAATCTAGCGAGAGTGTGAATGATAAGAGATATGTATGGGAGCAGAGTGACGTAACTCAGTCACTACCAATTCGACACATGAACACGCATAAAGGTACGTATGGAAAAGGAATCATAGTAGGAGGCTCCCCTACTATGATAGGAGCACCTATTATGAGTGCAAAAGCTGCACTTCGAAGCGGGATCGGACTTTTGACGATGGCAATGCCAAAAAATATACACACGATGCTAGCAGGTCAAGTACCAGAGGCGATGTATATGCCATATGGTGAGTCAGGTCCTGATTTCCGGGATGTTCGCTTTAATGGACTAGCGATTGGACCTGGTCTTGGTCGGAGTGATGCCGCTAAGTCTGTTGTTGAACAAGCCTTGTTACTTGATGTGCCACTAGTTATTGATGCCGATGGATTGTATCATATTTGTGACTTTTTAGATGTAGTAAAACAGCGCACAAGCCCAACTATTTTAACACCGCATGCGGCAGAGATGGGCCGATTAATGGAGCTATCTGTCAATGAAGTGGAGATGAATCGCTTTGAAGTAAGTCGGGAACTCGCTACAACCTTACATGTACACGTTGTTTTAAAAGGACCTTATACAATCGTTACTACACCTGATGGTAAACAGTTTGTTAATACTACGGGAAATCCGGGTCTTGCTAAGGGGGGAGCCGGTGACGTTTTAACTGGGATGATTTTAGCGTTTATTTTACAGGGGATGGAGATACAAACAGCAATTAGCAATGCTGTGTACATACATGGCTTAGCGAGTGAGCAGCTTATAGCCGAAAAATTTGCAACGATGAGTATACTACCGACAGATGTAATAGAGCAATTACCTACCACGATTGATAGCCTACTAAAGCAAAAAGAATAAGAGCTTGTAGCCAAGCTCTTATTTAATGTATGAAAAAGTACAAATTCTAAATCTTAAATTGTTGTCTAGCCTCAGTTCAGACATTTCCAATCTGATTCTGTGCTTTATGTGTTATTGCTAACCAATGTTATTTTAACCCTTTTTTAATCCATTTTAAGCTATCCTTACCTGTCGGGTAACGAAACGGGATGTCAAAGCGTGTTGTTTGCGAAAAAATACTTTTTTCATGAGAAAATATATCAAAGCTTCCTTTTCCGTGGTATGCGCCTGTACCGCTTTCGCCTACACCACCAAATGGTAAGTGGGGAGTAGCAAGATGATATATCGTATCATTTATACAGCCACCTCCAAAGGAGAGCTCATGAAGAATGCGATTTTGCAAGGTGCTATCTTCAGAAAAAATGTAGAGTGCTAACGGCTTTGGTCGAGCTTGCACCTTGTTTATTACCTCATCAAGAGAATCAAATACAATGACAGGTAGTAAAGGCCCAAATATTTCATCCTGCATGATTGAATCGGACCAAGAAATGTTTGTTAAAATAGTTGGTTCAATAACTAATTTCTCTCGATTATGGCGACCACCATAGGCGACTTTTCCATCGTTTAGCAAGGCGGTTAGTCTATCGAAATGCTTTTCATTGACAATATGAGTATATTCATCGTTATCCATCGGCTCTGGTCCGTATAGCTTGTCGATATAGTGCTTGAATTTTTCAACAAGATCAGGGGCAACATCACGGTGTACCAATACGTAATCAGGTGCGACGCACGTTTGTCCTGCGTTTACAAATTTGCCCCAAACGATGCGCTTTGCAGCAAGCTCTACATCGGTGTCCTTTGCCACAATACATGGACTTTTTCCACCGAGTTCAAGAGTCACAGGTGTGAGATGCTTCGCGGCTGCTTCCATGATTATTTTTCCTACATGAGTGCTTCCTGTGAAAAAAATATAATCAAATTTTTCCTGTAAAAGCTGCTGACTCGTTGTGGCGTCTCCTTCAATAACAGTAATGTATTCTTCATCAAATTCCTTTTGTAATAGTCGAGCAAGAAGTCTCGATGTAGAAGGCGTGAATTCAGATGGCTTTAACACGACACAATTTCCAGCTGCAATCGCACCGATGATAGGGGCAACAGCAAGATGAAATGGATAATTCCATGGTGCAATGATAAGAACAACACCATAGGGCTCGGGTATGATACGGCTCTTACCTCCAAAGTGCGTGACCGGTGTGCGTACCTTACGAGGTTTCACCCATTTTTTTAAATGCTTAATTGTATAATTTAATTCAGATAAAAGAGAAGCTATCTCAGTTAAATACGCTTCATGCTCAGATTTATTTAAATCTTTCTTTAAGCACGATACAATGTCGCTCTCATTCTCGATGATAATCTTTTTCAAAGTTTCTAGTTGCTTAAGTCGAAATGAAACATCTTTTGTTTGATGTGTATAAAAAAAATCCCTTTGGGCTTTTATAATCTGATGTAATGACATGCTATTTCCTTCACCTCACTTACTATATAATAACAAAAAGAAAAAGCACCTCCTAGTTAGAAGGTGCTAGTTAATCGGAAACATCATTTGGTCATCGGCTGTATCTTGTGGTTGAATATTCATCATCAAGTCATCAAGTTCTTCATCCGTCAATACTTCATAGCGTCCATCCCAATAGGCGACAAGAGTTTGATTAGGGTTAATTCTTTCTACACGAACCTCCATACAATCACTCCTTAAACGTTTGTATGAATAGTATGTCCATTCATACAAATGATATGGCAAGTTCACAAAACATTCAATTTAATCGATATAGCTTCTAACTGATTTATTCAGGGGGCTTGTTCATAGACTGCTGTGCCATCCGTATAAGCTCCTTTACCATTTGACCTCCAATGGGCCCACCAACCTTCCCTGCTTCCTTTGATGTAAGGCGACCATTGTAGCCTTTTTGCATAGGTACACCCATATCCTTAGCGACTTCATATTTCACCTCTTCAGGTTTATTAACGGTATACCCTCTTTCTCTCATAACTTGTTGTTTTAACTCATCCAGTGCGGGTCGTGCTTCGCGGACAAGTGGACGTCTGCGTCTAGCCATATTAATCAACAATCCTTTCCCTTTGTTGCGTGGTATATTAATAAAGCTGTGAATGCATATTAAAAACGGGATATACCTTAGCATTTGTGTTTTATGAAAATTTATAAGTACTGGCTCTATTTTGAAAGGGATGTGCACATGGCTCAATCAGAAGTATCTAAAAGGAAGCTATTAACAATGGCAGGGGTTGGATGGTTGTTTGATGCGATGGATGTCGGCATATTATCGTTCGTAATGGCAGCCATTGCGACAGATTGGGGATTATCAAAAACAGAGGTTGGCTGGATAGGTAGTATTAATTCGGTTGGTATGGCCGTAGGAGCATTACTATTTGGTGTTATGGCTGATAAAATCGGTAGAAAGCATGTTTTTATAATTACCTTACTGTTATTCTCTATTGGGAGTGGTCTGTCGGCTTTAACATCCACACTAACAGTGTTTTTATTGCTTAGATTTTTAATCGGTATGGGTCTTGGAGGAGAGCTACCCGTTGCCTCAGCACTTGTAGCTGAAAGTGTGGAAGCCAAGGAGCGGGGACGGATTGTCGTATTGCTAGAAAGCTTCTGGGCTGCGGGCTGGCTAATCGCAGCTCTAATTTCATACTTTGTAATACCTAGCTATGGCTGGCGCATTGCCTTAGTGCTTGGAGCACTTCCTGCTTTTTATGCGATTTATTTGCGATTAAGTTTACCAGATTCTCCTCTTTTTCAAAAAAATAAAAAGAAGGCATCCTTTGTTGATAATGTAAAAACAATGCTAAACAAAGAGTTTCGAAAAAGAACGATTATGCTCTGGATTTTATGGTTTACCGTTGTTTTTTCGTATTATGGTATGTTTTTGTGGCTACCATCGGTATTGTTTTTAAAAGGTTTTGATATGGTCCGTAGCTTTCAATATGTATTGATTATGACGTTAGCACAACTCCCAGGCTACTTTACAGCAGCATGGTTTATTGAAAGGAAAGGTCGAAAATTTGTTTTAGTAACATATTTAATAGGTACTGCTGTCAGTGCTATTGCTTTCGGCTTCTCAAATACAGTCCCGACACTTCTTCTATCTGGTGTTTTTCTATCCTTTTTTAACTTAGGGGCATGGGGAGGACTATATGCGTATACACCAGAACAATATCCTACTAGCTTTCGCACAACAGGCTCCGGTACGGCGGCATCCGTCGGACGTATTGGTGGCATACTCGGTCCATTACTAGTTGGTTATTTAGCAGCCGGAGAAACATCGTTTAGTGTGATATTTTCAATTTTCTGTGTCACTATTTTGGTTGGGGCAGCCGCTGTCGCGTTATTAGGTACAGAAACGCGACAACAAGAGCTTCAGTGACAAAAAGCAAAAGCCCCTTCGTTATGAGGGGCTTTTTAAGATATTGCTCTATTAAAGGTGAATGTTAATCTTTAACACACATTGTTGATAGTAGCGCAATGTAGTGGAAATCAACAACAAAGTATAACTGAGCCTAAGATTTAAACTGTAAAATGTCTATACATATCGAAAAAGACGTCTAGTACGAAGAATTTAAAAAAACGTATTGAGAAAATCATGGCGTTTATCAATGAATTGTAGTGAGCTATTGGGAATTATTCTGTGTTTATCAAAAAATTATCATAAGTGTTCCATTTAAAAGAAACGAGGACCTCTTGGTACACCAGGATCAACAACAACGGTTTGATTATAACGTTGAACAATGTGACGTGGTACATTTACGACGTTAACGCGATTCACATCTACAATAGGGTGGATCACAGGAATGGGACGACGAACAAACGTATCTCGCACTCGATATTGCGTTGGACAAACAATAGGGTTAACACAACGTGACATAGTGATTTCCTCTCCTTTCGAAATAAATATAGCTCACTGTAATCTATGACAAAAAATAGACAAATGAAATAGATGAACGCACAGAAAAAAGAAAAATAGGTGTTTATACACTCCTAAAAAAACCACTTAAAAAAATAAGTGGTTTAAACAATCGGATCGTATTGATAATTTCTAAGACCTAACTCGCAGTCTTTGCCTGTATCGTATGAGTAATTGCCCAATGACTCACGAATCGTCTCGTAAGCCGCTTGGTCCCCTGTGTGCCAGTATTCGATAATGTAAGGCAGAATGTATTCAGCATTTTCAAACGCTTCATCCATGAGTTCTAAGAATGATTTAGTTGATGATTCTTCTGGTGCGGCTGGATGCTTCCATTCGGCTTTCGCTTCATTTAATAAATCAGCATCAGGTGTTCGCTCGGAGTGAGAGAATGGTGAAATAATGCCACCAAGTAGCTTCTTTTTCATTCCACTTGGATCATAAAATAGCTTGGATGCTTGAATCATATCGCGATAGGACTGCTCAACAAACCTCGTAGGCATGTCTGCATAAAGAGTTGGAAATATTTGTTTAGTCGCACTCTCTAATAAATTTACGATTGAAGCGTTCAACGTCTGTCCTACAAAAATTTGTTCATAAGCAGGAGTACGCCATGTCTGCATCTGCCGAAACTTTTGTAATACTAGTGTATCAAGGTGCGTTTCTAGTACTTGATGCTTATAACCTTCATCTCCTGCACGGTAATGTATGTAAGGATGAGTATAGCGATCAAGTAAGTGATGTGTAACGAAGCCTAACACATAAGCCCTTGTTTCATCATCTAGTTTACGACCTTCTTCTATTATATGCATAAGAAATGGGCCACATTGCTCGTGATGAATAGCTGAGCCAATCTCGGCAACGCGCGATTTTTTCCATGGCCAGAACGAATGATAAAAGAATGGATCCGGACCTTGTGTACCTAAGCGAAAATAATTATCAAGCTTCTTATCTAACGAGCAACCTATCTTCTCTAAAGCCTTCTCTCCAAAATAAATGTGTGTCCATATATTTGGCATGTTTTTTATTCCACCTATCTTAGCAGCATTTGATACAATTATAACAAGAAGGGTGGATGTAAAGCATGAAAATTTTTCAAAATGATTGGGCAACGCTTTTGCAACCCGAAATGGAAAAGTCGTACTTTAAAAAATTACAAGATTTTATAAACCGCGAATATCATTCATACAACATATATCCGGATAAACACAATATATATCGTGCTCTTGATATAACACCATATAAGGATGTGAAAGTTGTTATCCTAGGACAAGATCCATACCATAATAATGGACAAGCTCATGGCCTTAGTTTTTCTGTTCCTCAAGGAGTGCCAAAGCCGCCATCATTAAAAAATATATATAAAGAGCTTCAAATGGATCTTGGTTATGCGGAGCCTGATCACGGCTGTTTGGAAAGTTGGGCAGAGCAAGGGGTACTTTTGTTAAACACTGTCTTAACTGTTCGAGAAGGACAAGCTCATTCTCATAAAAATAAAGGATGGGAGACGTTTACGAATAAAGTTATTTCCTTACTCAATGATAGAAAACAGCCTGTCATATTTGTACTATGGGGGAAGCCTGCACAAGCGAAACAGAAGCTTATCACGAATGATCATCATACTATTTTACAAGCGGCACATCCTAGTCCGCTATCAGCATATAGAGGTTTTTTCGGCAGTAGACCATTTTCCTCAATTAACAACGAGCTACGCACTTTTGGAGTCGAAGAGATCGATTGGGAGCTGCGAGCACAATGAGAAAAATAAATTGTTTATCATGTGAGTACTTTTATGTAACATGGGATCCAAGCTTTCCGAGAGGCTGTAAAGCTTATGGTTTTAAAACAGCTGCATTGCCTTCGGTAACAGTGCGAAGGTCATCAGGGCAAGACTGTTTGAAGTTTAAAGAAAAAAAGAAGGATAGTTGACTATGCGTACGTATCGGCACTTATTGTATTCACTTTTATTTATGATTGGAACCTTAATGATTGGCACAATAGGTTATCAACTAACCGAGCATTTATCGATGTTTGATGCGCTATGGCTAACTACAATTACGATGATGACCGTTGGGTATGGGGATGTTATCCCGACAACAGAAGCAGGTAAAATATTTACCCTCGTGATGGTTCCTATAGGGATTGGGGTTGTTACGTATGCACTTGGTGTATTAACAGCTTGGTTTATTGAACAAGGTTTATCGTTGGAAGCGAGGCGAAAAAGAATGCTTAAGGAAATTTCTAAACTGGAGAACCACTACATCGTTTGTGGAGTAGGACGGGTAGGAGAACAAGTGTTACAACAGCTTGTTGCTCATCGTGAAACGGTTGTCTGCATAGAAAGTGATGAAAAACAAATTGATAGATTATCTGATAAAATTTATATTTTAACCGGTGATGCAACAGATGATGAAATACTACTAAAGGCTGGCGTGAAAAAAGCGAAAGGATTAGTAACGACTCTCCCAGATGATGCCCAAAATGTGTATGTCACACTTTCTGCTAAAGGAATGGCACCAGACATTCAAGTCGTTGCTAGGGCGATTAAGACAGAAACGGAAGAAAAGCTTTATCGTGCAGGAGCCGATAAAGTAATCAATCCATCTTCAAATGGTGGTAAACAAATGGCATTATCTATTTTAAAGCCTGCTAGTGTAAAATATGTGGATACGATTATGCTTAGTCATAATACAGAGTTTATGATTGAGGAGTACAAGCTACCCGCAACATCACAGCTTGTAAATAAGTCCATTCGTGAAAGCAATATACGCAACCGATTTGGTGTTACGATTGTTGCAATTCAGCGATACAACGAGTTAATTAATAATCCTAGTGCTAATGAATTGTTATATGAAAATGATTTATTAATTATGTTTGGAACACGTCAGCAACTGGAAAAACTAGAAACATGTTAGGGAAGTGATATTTTTGATACAGATTCAGCAAGTTTTAGTGAAAATGAAAAAGGAAATGGATGCAGCACAAGCTGCTACAAATGAAGAACGTATGCGACAGCATATTGCAGCTATTCAGACGTTGTGTGAGCTTGTTCTAGATACAACCGATGGGACGAATAACCAGCACTATTTACAAACACAAATCAAGTCTAACAAGATGCTAACAAATCCGAGTAAGCCATCGATCACGACCGATGATGAATCCTCTAGTGACAGTCTACTTGATTTTTGATGGACAATGCTGAAAAAAGTTACCACCTATAAACCTCAATGTTAACGGAGAAAATGGTAAGGAACCTGCTTCTATTAACGGAGGTGAAAGAGATGATCAACAACAGCAATAGTGCACCATATGGTGGTATTTTGATCAATGGAAACGCATATGACATGGATACTACAAAGCTTTCGCACGATCGCTACGAAGTATACGTAGATGGTGACTATGTTGGACAGAAAACACTTTTAAATCAAAGTGATGATATAACAGATGTAAATGATTTTTTAAAAGGTCAAGGCCACACAGCCTTCTCAGGCGTCCTTGATGGCGACCATTACAATATACAAGCGCAAAGCACGGAGGAAGCTCAGCAAATAAAGGATGCCCTCCATATATATCTACAAACGCGATAAACAATAAGTGTCAGACTTTACGTGAAATGTCCCTACACAGGATACATTCATACGTGTGTCTGACACTTTTTTAATTAAAATTTAACATGTTTCGTAAGGCTTGAGCTATAGATAAGGCGTGTGGGCTATCACCGTGAATACATATAGTATCAACATCAATTGGTATAAGTTCTCCTGTTACAGTTAATACTTGTTTATCGTTAATCATTCGACGAGCTTGTTCAACGCATTCGTTTACATTACTAATTACAGCATTAGGCTGAGAACGAGGTGTGAGTGAACCATCGTTTTCATATGTACGATCTGCAAATACTTCTGATGCGACACGTATGCCAGCTTCGATAGCGGCCTCAATTAACGCGCTGTTTGCGAGGCCATACAGGATTAACTGATCATCAAACTGTTTGATGGCCTTAATAATAGCATGGGCAATAGTAATGTTTTTAGCGGCATCATTATATAGTGCTCCGTGTGGCTTAATGTGGTGAAGATCTACCTTATGAGCCCGACAGAAGCTGTGTAACGTACCAAGCTGGGCGAGCGTTATATTAGTTATTTCTTCAGTAGACATAGGGATTGAGCGACGACCGAAACCGGCTAAGTCTGGATAACCAGGATGTGCACCAATGGCAACTCCGTACGATTTAGCTTGCTCAACGGTTCTGTTCATAATATGAGGATCCCCAGCATGAAACCCACAAGCGATGTTCGCACTTGTGATATAGGGCATGACTTCTTCGTCATTGCCTACAATATAAGAGCCATATCCTTCACCCATGTCGCAGTTTATATCAATTTTTTTCATAAAAAGCTTACCACCTCTTTTATAAGCTGAAAAGTTGCAATCTTCGGTGAAATAGTTAAGATTAGGGTATCATGTAGAGAAAAAAGGAGCAATGGTCATGAAGATTTTCTTACTTATTAGCGCTATTAGCGGGTTTTTGTCAGTCGCACTTGGCGCATTTGGCGCTCATTTACTAGAAGGGCGTATTCCGGATAAATATATCGAAACGTGGCAAACAGGTGTGCAATATCAGATGTTCCATACTATCGCAATTGTAACGGTGGCACTATTAATGATAAAGCTTCCTAATGTGGGCATGTTACATACATCTGGCTGGTTATTTCTCGTTGGGATTATTTTGTTCTCCGGAAGCCTATATGTATTAAGTTTAACTCAAATAGGTGTGCTAGGAGCCATTACACCACTAGGAGGAGTATCCTTTTTAGCAGGATGGGTGTTAGTAGCAATTGTAGCACTAAAACACTTGTAGCGTTGACATGAAATTAGAGAATAACTATATCGTAAGTAGTTCGGTTGTGAAGCAAAAAAGTTACATTCTCAAGGTAAACAACAAGGCAGATCGTATGAATTTTGACCAACTAAGCACATAGAAAAACGCAGAGGATCTAGCCTACTGCGTTTTTTATTATTAAAAATAGTTGATTTATCTGTGCATTTATTGATTTTACAATGTATCTGTGTGCAATGTTTCACATGTTTATAATAACGCAAAAATCCTTTTATCATTGTCATTATGAAAAACCGGCATCAGGTTCATTGATTAAAAAATCGCTTAGGGTATATTTTTGAACTACATGCCTGTTTAGCCCACGTTGTCAGAGAGTTTTCTAGAATAACCTTCTTTGATTACGATGCAACAAAGTGTGATGTGAAGACATGCGTCATCTCACGACTCGTTGTCCAATCTTAACTCACATGTAGTGCGTTCCATTTTCAAATGCTCACATTTTGTCGAAAGGAAATATTTTACTAGTGAGAAAGAAAAGGTTATAATTAACTCAAAGTTAAATAGTCAACGTTGAATAAACAACGTTATTAAAATCGAAGGAGGAAAGTGAAATGTTTTATATTAACGCGAACTCGATTCAAAAAAGCTATGGACAAAGAAACATCGTGAAAAGTATGAATATTAACATTTTTAAACATGAAATTTTAGCAGTGATTGGTCCCAATGGAGCAGGAAAATCAACAACGTTAGAAATGCTTGTAGGGCTGCGTAAACCAGATAAGGGGGAGATCAACTATTGGCAGGTCCAACATAAAACGCACATGGGGGTGCAACTGCAATCCGTTCCGTTTTTCCCAGGTTTAACAACCGTTGAGAACCTACAGATTTTTGCAGCCTTTTATAAAAAGAAGATGAGGAAGCTTGATGTGGAGGAGTTGTTATCCAGGTGTGGATTGACAGATTGTAGCCATACAGAAGCAGCTAAACTTTCGGGAGGACAACAAAAAAGACTTGCGATAGCAGCGTCATTAATTCATGATCCAGAATTAGTTTTTTTAGATGAACCAACGGCAGCTCTTGACCCGCGTGCACGTATGGAAATTCATCAGTTGATTGGTAAACTTTACAATGATGGAAAAACAGTAGTGTTAACATCACATGACATGGATGAGGTAATGAAACTAGCACACCGTGTCATTATGATTAATGAAGGAGTCATTATAGCGGAAGGTGAACCTCTTGAGCTTTGTAAACAGTTTAATGCGAAGGACCTAGACAGTTTATATTTACAATTAACATGCAAGGAGGTAAACTGACATGATTATTTTTAAATCTATGGTTATGACATCTTTAAGAGACAAAATAAGTTTGTTTTATGCGTTGCTGTTTCCAGTTGGATTAATGATAGGGTTAGGTATATTTTTTGACCAAGAAATGATGCAAGTAAAGACAATATGTGGTGTGACGGCCATTAGTACATTATTTTGGGGTATGCAAGGTATATCCTTTCAAGTGTACTCACAGAGAAGCAAAGGTGTTTACAAACTATTGAAACTAACCCCTATGTCAACAGTATCCTTTGTGTTTATTATGACGTTGGCACGGACCGTAATAGGTGTTGCTTTGAATATGGTTGTGTGGCTTATAGGCATGTTTTATTTTCATATTCAAGTGACATATACATCAATTTTAGCCACTTTCGTGTTGGTGACGGTGGGAACACTCTGCTTTACGAGTATGGGTTTTTTTATCGCTAACCTAGCAAATAATGAAGGACAAATTAACATCTTTTCAAATCTTATACAGTTGCCTATGATATTTATGAGTGAGACGTTTTACTCATTACAAAGTACACCGTCATGGATTTCTACAGTTGGTAACTTGCTGCCGTTTGAATATTATGTGAAGGGGCTGATCACATCCATCAATGCATATGATCAGAATACATTTTTACTAGGTATGCTAGTGCCAATGCTTTATATGATCATGATGGTTATGCTCGCAGCTATTACATTTAAATGGGAAGAAAGGCAAAGCTTCATAAAAAAAGCCTCATCATAATATTTTAAAAAAGGTAAAATATGTTACACTAATACTTAATATTGAATACTTAATGTTGAGGAGAATAATATGACACGTCTAATGGTGCTTGGTCTACTTCGCATGAAGCCTATGTCCGGATATGAAATTCAGCAAATACTGCAACAAAGTCAAACCGATTTGTGGGCAGGTATTTTACCAGGGTCTATTTATCATGCACTCAAGAAAATGGAAAAGGAAGAATTAGTAGAGATTGCTACTGTTGAAAAAACAGGTAATCGCATAAAAGCTATTTATCAAATTACCGAAAATGGAGAAGAAGAGTTTCTTACATTGTTGAAGGAGTCATTACAACAATCATCTGTATGTCTACCAAGTAATTTATACACGGGACTCGGATTTATTCAAGATCTAGTTGGTGAAGAGATTGTAGAGCTACTATCAGTTCAAATAAATACTTTACAAGCTGATTTAGAAAAACAAAAGGCCGGTATTGAAGCCAAGAGAGTAGCGATGGGGAAGCTTGATGAAGTGACTGAGCTAACAGCAGAAAATTTATTCGCACAATACAAATTGCAAATTGAATTTCTTAAAAAGTTGACGGAGCTGTACACGAAATAATTAAAGTACTTCGCACGCCTTGCGAAGAGCTAAAGTCCAACAAATATTAAGGGTCCGATAGATAGCCTAATCGGACCCTTGTTTCATGCTGTTGCGCGACCACGACTTGGTAGTGCGCATTATCGACAGAGTGTAGCGCGATCTCGACAAAATTGCGCGCAATATCGACACAAAAGCGCGCATAAATTGTTTCCAGCATCAACATATATCGAAGGTAGCGCATTCTCAACTTTTTTTAGCTCAAGCCTCCACCTTAAAGAGATTACAAAAAACACCACCCTATAAAAATATCAGTCAAAGTCCTTTGCCAATCTCCTCAAAGTCAGAGCTTCTACGGTGCCCGTTTTGCTTTAGCGCCTCAGACAGCACTTTCACTTAGCTACTTATCTAGGAGGAAATTGCGCCATTGGCACGCTTCCGCCAAATGTAAGATCATAATCAAGCTCTTCATCAAACGTGATGTAGTCAAGATAAATCATTAACAATAAGTAACGCATACCTGTTTGAGGATCGCTCAAAATTATGTGATCACGTCCAGCAGCCTCAATAATGCCTTTAAATATTTTTGCATTCCATTCACGGTTATTTTCAAACGTCATATACACTGTTGCTATTTTACCTTTGTTTAATCGTAAAATGTTTTCAATATACGATTCTTCTAATGGTAGCATACCAGGAATAAAAGATGTCAAAGATGACCCACCTGTGCCAGGTTGCCCATAAAAGCCTGCTACCGGTGCTTGATAGCCCGGAACTGTAAATCCTGGTTGCCCTCCTCCGCTGTAACTCATCGGATAAGGATTGTAGCCAGTAAAGTCATAGCTAGCAGGTGTGCCTGCACCATAACTCATTCCATAAGGACTTTGCTGCTGACGGTTTTGATTTGTCAAAATATACACCCTCCTCAGATTTTCTATCTACAAACCTTGAAAACATTGACTATATACACCAGGACAATTTTCTTGTGTTGGTGAAAAGAAACAGTGCGTTTTTATCACGCCCTGTATTCTATGGATTGAATCATTGTGATGGATACTTTCCGTCTGAATGGAAATAAATCACAATGAAGAGCTAGCAGGATAGTAGTTGTGCCTAATATTCGTGCTGAATTAATGTGTTTTTTGCGAAGGCTAATAAAATAACCTGTTTTGAAGCTTTCATGTTTGCTAGCTTTTTAAAGTCTTAACAGTCGGATTAAACTCGGGTTTACGCCAATATTGCCAACCGTGAACGTTCCGAGTGCCCAGCCCCCTTCTGCCTCTGCGCGCTTCAATTCTTGCTAATAGTTTGAATTACTCTTAAGTTGTAAGTATAACAGCCATGGCCTCCCCTCTCATTTCTCAAACCTTCATAACTTATATATGACAGAAGCTGAAAAGTGGAACTAATTTATAAATCAACATGGCTATCTAGTTTATAGATATGTGAAGGGTTTCGGCATTATGCCTAAGAAAAAACAAGTACCAGTTGATGATAAGTATCCTTTGTCAACGCTTAAAAAATTGCTCCTAATAGTAGGGGATAAAAAGACCTACGACCTTCAATCACCACAAAAAAAGTCAGGCTCACTATTGAGCCTGACTAACATTAAATATACAAATATGAAGAGATTTTATCAGTGTTTAAAATATTCCCTACGAAGAAGGAGCCGAACTCACCGTAGCGGGCACTAACTTCATCAAAACGCATTTCATATACGAGTTTTTTAAATTGTAGAGCATCATCACTAAATAGTGTAACACCCCACTCGTAGTCATCAAGACCTACGGAGCCGGTAATAACCTGAATCACTTTTCCAGCATATTTGCGACCCACCATTCCGTGCGAACGCATTAAGCTTCGGCGTTCATCCATAGGAAGCATATACCAGTTATCCTCACCTTGGCGTCGCTTGTCCATTGGATAGAAGCAAATATGCTTAGACTTTGGTAAAGTCGGATATAAACGACGACGAACCTCTGGGTTCTGATAAGGGTCTTCTTCTCCAGGCAAGTAATTGCCTAACTCAACAATAGAAACATAAGAATATGTAGGTAATAAATATTCAGCTAGCTTTGTTTTGTTTAGCTCTGTTTCTATGTCATTCAATTCCTCAAGTGTTGGACGTAAAATCATAAGCATGAGATCAGCTTTTTGCCCAACAACTGAATATACAGCGTGACTACCTTGCTTTTGCTCCTCAGTCGAATCCCATTTTGCTAAGATAGCTCTAAATTCATCAATAGCGGCTTCGCGCTCATCTGACGACAACAGTTTCCACGCAGACCAATCAACTGCTCGTAAATCATGTAAACTATACCAACCATCTAGTGTTTGAGCTGCTTCACTCATTCGTTTCACTCCTGTAAAAAATGATATTTGTCACAACTAAACTATAACATAGTTTGACCTATCATTTAAAAATTCCTACCTTTACTTTCCTTTATTTAGAAAATTAAAAAAATAAAAACTTTATACATGTGTGAGTATATGCATTTATTTTGATGGAAAACTAAAGTATTCTTAAGAAAAGCGGCCGACAAAAAGTGACGTCTTGTCGAATTAATGGACAAGGGGGGTTTGTCCATTAAAACAGGCTGAACAAACATGAGAGTAGTATTGAAAAAGCAATTCCTTATTTCGGCAATACTCTTATGCGACTCGGTTACTATACATTTTTGAAAATTATAAGGAGGATTTTCCTTGAGCGATTTATTTGAGGTAGTTAAACAACAAATTAAAGGGAAGAATTTAAGAATTGTATTTCCAGAAGGAACAGATGAGCGTATCCTAACGGCAGCGTCAAATTTAAAACGTGATTTACTAATTGAGCCGATTTTATTAGGTGATGCAGCTGAAATTCAAGAAAAGGCTAAATACATAGACTTAGCGGACATTACAATTATTAATCCGGCAAACTATGCTGAAATGGATGCGATGGTAGCGTCATTTGTTGAGCGTCGTAAAGGTAAAGCAACACCAGAGCAAGCCGAAGAAATACTAAAATCATCTGTTAATTATTTCGGTACTATGCTAGTGCATATGGGACTAGCGGATGGACTTGTAAGTGGGGCTGTGCATTCAACAGCAGAAACTGTACGACCAGCTCTACAGCTTATAAAAACAAAGCCTGGCGTAAATAGAACATCAGGTGTATTTATTATGGTTCGTGGTCGTGAAAAGTACGTGTTTGCAGATTGTGCTATTAATATTTCACCTAATAGCCAGGAGTTAGCTGAAATCGCTGTAGAAAGTGCGAAAACAGCTCGTACATTTGGCATACATCCAAGAGTGGCAATGTTAAGTTTCTCAACAAAGGGTTCTGCAAAATCACCAGAAACGGATAAAGTTTCAGAAGCAGTACGTTTAATAAAAGAGATGGATTCATCCTTTAGAGTGGATGGTGAAATCCAGTTTGATGCAGCTTACGTTCCATCAGTAGCACAAAAGAAAGCGCCAGAATCGGAAATCCAAGGAGATGCAACTGTGTTTGTTTTCCCAAGCTTAGAAGCGGGGAACATTGGCTATAAAATGGCGCAACGCTTAGGCGAATTTGAAGCGGTAGGACCAATTTTACAAGGGTTGAATAAACCAGTTAATGACCTATCACGCGGTTGTAATGCAGAAGATGTATACAACTTAGCACTTATCTCTGCTGCCCAAGCATTACCAAACGGTTAAGAAACCAAGCTTAACCGTTGACTTGCACAAGATAATTGTTAAGTGATGGAATCATTTGTGAAGAAAGCTTCCCTTTCAAAGGGGGGCTTTTTAGCTTATTGGTGAAGAGTGAACTCCTTATCTCGCTAAAAAATCTACAATCGATTAAAATAATAATAAACTTGATTTTTATAAAAAATGTGGTGATTACAATGCTCTTAGATCAGCAACAATATAGAATCATAGACCAAACGAATACAGGGCTTCATATGTCTGCACTACATTCATTTGCGATGGATGATACGCTATGTCAATCAGTAGGTTCTGGTGAAAGCCCAAGTGTAATGAGGTCATGGGTACATGAAAAAACAGTCGTGTTAGGTATTCAAGATACGCGTTTGCCTTTTTTACGAGAAGGCTTAGCATATTTACACGATGAAGGCTACAACGTTATTGTAAGAAATTCTGGTGGACTTGCGGTTGTTCTTGACGAAGGTGTTTTAAATGTAACATTAATATATTCTGAAAGAGACCGTGGCATAGATATTAATAGAGGGTATGACGCGATGCTTGCTTTTTTAGCAGACACGTTTTCTGCTAACAATGTAAATATGCAAGCTGGTGAAGTAGTCGGCTCATATTGTCCGGGAAGCTATGATATTAGTATACAAGGCAAAAAGTTTGCCGGTACGTCACAGCGACGTCTACGAGGTGGCGTAGCTGTACAAGTATACCTTTGCTTACAGGGAAGTGGAGCCAAGCGTGCTGAATTAGTTCGAGAATTCTATCGACGCGCATTAAACGGTCAAGAAACAAAGTTTGTGTATCCGAATATAAAGCCAGAAACAATGGCTTCATTAAGTGAACTTACGGGTAACAGTATGCCTACACAAGACGTTATGCTAAACATGTTCCGTGTGTTAAAAAGTTATTCACATGCTGATATTTATATAGATTCCTTACAAGGTAATGAATGGGCAATGTTTGAAAAAAACTTGATGAGGATTACTGAAAGAAATGAAAAAGCACTGATGCTGTAGTCAGTGCCTTTTTATATTAACTATATATTCGGAGGAGGGGACCTCTTGCAATCAACCTGATAGTTTATGAATGTTTGAGCTATTCAGCTAATTTTTCTAAATTTCCATTTCTGTCCATCTTAAATTTAGTAGCAGGTCTTTCTTCTTCATCGAATAGTGCTAATTTACGTGCACGATTCATAATTTTCATCAATGTCTCATAATCTTCTTGAACAGTTGTAGCATTGTCCTCTAGTTCTGTTACTTTCTTTTCAAGCTCTTTTACTCTAGCTTGTAATGCCTTGTTCTCATCTAGTAAGCGTCTGTTTTCGTTTTGTAAACGAGAGTTGCTCATATCTTGATATCGTAAAGTCTGCAAGAATGATATAACTTGATCAATAGATGACAATGGTGCATTTTGCTTGTTCGTTGTTTGAACTACTGGCGTCTCTATTGTACTCTCTTTATTCATTTCTTTACCTTGAGCATGTGTCTCAGATTCCACTTCCATAGTGGACGTATCAAGAGACATATCATCAGCAAATTCCTCTATTTGAGGCGTTGGTGGCGTATAAAGTAACTGCTTTTTAGCAGCCTCTCCACCTAGAGCTCGTTGACGCTGTTTACGTTGTTTTTTAGCTAATGCTAACGCTTTCTCATAATCATGACGAACAACAGCGTTCCAACGGAATCCGCAGGCTGCTGATGTGCGATTTAGTTTATCTCCGACTTCCTCAAATGCATTTAACTGTGTACTTCCCTCACGCACGTGACGTAACACTGTTTCAGCTAGCAATAAATCATTCTCTTCTGTCCATGCATCTTGCCTTTGCTTTAACATTATTTCATCTCCCTATCTTTTATATTTGTATTACATTGACTATTTACAATGTGTCTAATATGTATCATGGACAGAAGATTGACAGTTTATACTATTTTTTATAAAAGGATGATAGATTTTTAAAAAAATATTAAAATTTTGGAAGTTTATCATATGGAAATAACTTTTTTAATGTTGAGAATGACATATACTTGCACATCTCGCAATAAATCGATACAATACGCATAGTCTGTTTGTGAAAGATGAAAGGGTTGAAATGATAGATGGCAAATGAATTTCGTATTTGCGACGATTGTCAGGCGACAAATATTAAAACACTCTTGCCGCGATTGGAAAAGCTAGACCCTGATGCAACGATTGATATCGGTTGTCAATCATATTGTGGGCCTGGCCGCAAAAAATCATTCTGTTTTGTCAACAATCGACCGGTTTCAGCTCCTAGTGAAGAGGAGCTTATCGAGAAGATTGCGAAAAAATTAAAATAAGAAAAACGAATTAGAGTTGAACCGGATTGCTTTTCTAAACGTAAAAAAGTGCCAAGGCTTAAAGTAAAGCTTGGCACTTTTTTTACGTTTTAATTTTCACATTTTCACGTTTAAGAACGCAAAGTTTTTTAACCTAGATTAGTGTCTAACTCTAGCGCCTAGCCAGTTTGTCATCTATGAATAATCTTCCTTGAGTATCTTGTGAAAAGCATGATATGAATTATTATGCTTTTCACAGCTCAAGGCCTTAAGCCGGCCCTCTTCGGAGGTCTTAAGCCGGCCCTCTCCGGAGGGAAGGCCCTTCCTGTGGGGTACGTCTTAAGTTGGTCGGGGCTGAGCAAGGCAATTTCGCTTTTTCTTATTTTTTATTTTGCAATTACTTCTTGTGTGAATATAGACATAGTTCCGTCAGCC
Source organism: Bacillus sp. HMF5848 (assembly GCF_003944835.1). Taxonomy (GTDB): domain Bacteria; phylum Bacillota; class Bacilli; order Bacillales; family HMF5848; genus HMF5848. The sequence continues at coordinate 4,275,931 of NZ_RWIV01000001.1, read as the reverse complement.
AAAGTTCCGCGGTATTTAATGCTATAAGTAGCACCTGAGATTAATGGAAGATCCAGGCTATCTCGGTAAGGAATCGTGAAGCTTGTTTTAAAGTCTTCGCCTTCTTGTAAACCAGCATACGCTGTAGCTAATAGTAAGACTTGATCCTTCTCCCCCTTTACCTCTATGAGTTCAACTAATTTCATAGAATCAGAAAAGGTAAAATGGAAGCTGTTATTCTCTGCTCGAATGGTTGCACTTTCAACAACTGTATCTGTATGTGATCGATTGTCTATTAAATAGCGATACAAAAATACAGCAAAGTGCTGACGAGAAATATAGTCGTACGGGCGATAGCTATTGTCATCAAAGCCCGTAGTTATTTGATTTGTTTCCAATGCATCAATATAGGTAAACGCATCATCGACGTCCTTACTCACATCAATAAATGGGACGGTGCCATCGCCTTTTAATTCATAAGCATTTGCTAAAATCTTCGCCATCTGTCCTCTCGTTAACAACCCAAAACGATCAAAGCTACCGTCTGGTTTACCATCAACAATACCAAGCTCTACAGCCTTAGCAATATCGCTATAACCGTAATCTGTTTCTGTTACATCTGTAAAATTAGGGTTTGGCGCAGCAGTGTTTGGCTGACCTAGTTCACGCAATATCATTTGCACTGCTTGCAGACGTGTAATACTATCTTCCGGTCCAAAGGTGTGGGAATTGTATCCGTTTATAATACCGCGTCTATAAAGGTACATAATTTCATCTTCATACATGTAAACATCATAAAATTGCTTTTTTGTTTGTAAGGCTGCTGGTTGTTTCATTTTAAAAAACGTCAACGTGCCAACTTCATTTTGAATTAAAAACATAGTCCCATCTTCAGTAATCTCAACGAAATCAATAGCCGATGTCGGGTCATTTGGTTTACTATAAGGCAAATCTTCAACCCAGGCTAAGCTTGGAAGTGCTAACTTAGAAACTCTCGTGTACACATAAGAATCGTCAATAAATGTGGCAGAGCTCTTTGGAATGTCAAAAGCAACGGGTTCAAGATCCTTAGTAAATATGATGTCACCATAAACAATGTAACTACTTGAAAGGTGAATCTTGTCACTGCCAGAAAGATTGTCGTCCTTTTCTGTCATGTACTTTTTGTCTACAGTTTCAGTAGTTAGATTAACCTTTTTAATTTTTAGAGCATCAAAAAAACTATTTGAGTAAATATACGCTTCCTTGTTATCTAAGTCTACTTCAATATCAGAGTATTGTATTCTATCACTATCTTTAGTGGAGATGGAGAATGCTTGTATTGAATCTGTCGTTGTATCCCAAATTTGTATGGAGTCGGCATTCACAAGGTATACTGTATTGTTGTAAATCGTAAAGCCACTTGCAAGCATGGCTTGCTCTGGTAAAGGCAAAATACTTTCTCTATCAGTAGTTAAATTAACAGTGTGAATAACTCTGTTTTTTAATAAGTAAAGAGTATCGTTCTCTATCTCGAAGTCAGTTGCATTCAAAACTTCATAGCGACCTGTAATCGTCATAGTTTCTGCATTTGCTACAGTGTATTTACCGTAATTAGGAATAACAAGCCACTTGTGGTCTTTGTCCATTTTCGCTTTGCTAGACCCTAACGTATTAATTATTAAACTCTCGACTTCACCATGTACTTGGGCAAGAGTAGGGATATATAAGCATAATGAGGAAATTACGAGCAAGACACCAATAATCAACTTTTGTACTCTTTTCAAAATCTACCAAATCCTTTCCGTGCAGAACTGTCCGAACGAGAAAGCCCACTCTTTTACCGGTCGAATTGTAATTATAGGTTCTCATAGTAACCATACCGAATATTGTCTAGAAAATAAATAGTCTGTTTCTTGAACTTGTGGAAAATCAAGGTGTATGCAAACGTAATGTTTTCTGTCACAGTAGGAAATTAAAGTCAATGGTTTTTTTGTCGAAAAAAAGAGTTTATAATATAAATTAGTTTATAAATGGAAACGGCTAATAGGGAGAAAATTACTAGCTTTTTAAAGAGGGAATAACATGACATATCCAGGTGGACGGTTATCAGAAGAGAAAGTCTTTAAGGACCCTGTACACTCTTATATACATGTAAGAGACAAAATAATATGGGATTTAATTGGAACACCCGAGTTTCAACGTTTGCGTCGTATTAAACAGCTCGGTACGACCTATTTAACTTTCCATGGTGCGGAGCATAGTCGCTTTAATCATTCGCTAGGAGTTTACGAGATTATGCGTCGCATTGTCGATGATGTCTTCCAAGGACGTCCTGAATGGGATGATAATGAACGTCTTATTTGTTTATGTGCCGCACTTCTTCATGATATCGGTCATGGTCCTTTTTCACATTCATTTGAAAAGGTATTTCATTTAGACCATGAAGATTATTCGCGTGCGATTATTGTAGGAGACACCGAGGTTAACAAAATATTACGTAAAGTCGGAGACGAGTTTCCGAAGCACGTCGCAGAGGTCATTGGAAAAACATATCACAATAAGCTAGTAGTTAGTTTAATTTCAAGCCAAATTGACGCGGACCGCATGGATTATTTACAACGAGATGCTTATTATACAGGGGTTTCGTACGGTCACTTTGACATGGAACGAATATTGCGTGTTATGCGACCGCGGGAAGATCAAGTTGTGATTAAATACAGTGGTATGCACGCAGTAGAGGATTACATTATGAGTCGCTACCAAATGTACTGGCAAGTATATTTCCATCCTGTGACGCGGAGTGCTGAAGTTATTTTAACGAAAATTTTGCATCGTGCGAAGCATCTACACGAGCAATATTATGCCTTTAAGCAGCATCCTGTTCACTTTTACTCTTTATTTGAAGAAGAGATGAATGTGGCTGATTATTTAAAGCTTGATGAGCCTGTTATGTACTTTTATTTTCAGGCATGGCAAGACGAGGATGATCCAATTTTAAGTGATTTGTGTAAGCGGTTTGTCAATAGAAACTTATTTCAATATGTAGAATACAACCCATCAAAGGACTTGAAAAAAACGATTGAACTTCCTCAACTGTTCAAAAAGGCAGGGATAGACCCTGAATATTATTTGGAGGTTGACTCATCATCAGACCTACCATATGACTTTTACCGTCCTGGTGAGGAAGAAGAGCGGTTGCCTATTCATCTATTAATGGCAAATGACGACATACGAGAGTTGTCACGTCAATCAGAAATAGTTGATGCTATTAGCGGGAAACGCCGCACAGATCATAAATTATATTTTCCACTAGATATCATCGAAGATACGTCTAGTAAAAAAACGATTAAAAAACGTATTAAGGAACTGCTTTTTGACACTTAATTGGGATTGAGAAGCTAGCTTGAAGTACTGATTCATACAATAAGCCTCGCGTTATGTCATAATGTATCGAAGATTTTGACAAGCTGCTTGAGGTCATTTAGTCGTAATAAATCTTTGGGAGTGAAGGGGAATTGCTAAAGGAACACGCCAAGGTATTAAAAATGTTTGCTGAAGCCGGTGAAATTGTCGGACGGAAAAAGCTACAAAAAATAATTTTTATCGCAAAAAAATTTAATATACCGTTTTATGAGAAATTTGATTTTCACTTCTATGGTCCATATTCAGAGGAATTAACACTACGTGTTGAGGAACTGTGTAATGCCGGGTTGTTAGATGAAGTGTGTGAGGAGAAAGGGAATTATCACCAATATCGCTATACCTTAACAGAGGCAGGAGCGGAATTTCTACAGCTACACTCATTGGACATGCCTAATGTTAAGCCGTTACTTGATAGCTTAAATGAACAAAGCTCACGTTTTTTAGAGCTTGTTTCTACGATGATGTTCTTTGGTGATTTAGAAAAAGAAGATATTATTGAGAAAGTTCATACGTTAAAAGCGAAGCTACGTTATACGAATGACGAAATTGAAAAGGCCTTTACTTATATTGAAACCTTGCAAAAGCAAGTAAACTAGCTGCCAGGGCAAATGCCCGGCAGCTTTATTATTGTGAGGTTGTGATGATATAGCCTGAGTGAAAACATTGTGAGGTAGTGATGATATAGCCATCTCGAGTGAAAACACATTGTGCTGATTTATACTTTCCCGAGTAAACACACGTTGTGAAGACTAGACCTCTTCTGTAAATACAAGTTTTTGCTTTCTAATTTTTAAAAAACTTGCACTATATATAGCGACAGGGAACATACTCACTTGTCGGATATCATCAGCTTATGTATGATATGTTATTCGTCGCTTAGGCGTTTTCCGCCAACAGCATAGTGATTTTTTGTCATCTCTTCAATAAAAACAACTATTTTCTCAGCGGGTGCGCCTGTTGTTTCGCTAACAGCAGCAGTGACCTTTTCTACTAAAGCGCGTTTTTGCTCCTCAGTGCGACCATCCAGCATTTTGACAGTAATATATGGCATTTGTATCACTCCCCTCTTTTCGTTATTACATACGTAGTGTTAAAATTTCTACATCTTAATTATACTTGAAATCATTCTAATTTTGTGATGAAGCTTCATAGTGTATACTACATATTAACAGTGGTAAAAATTTTAAAATTTCGTGCGTTTACATTGAGATAGGCAATGCTGCCTATAAATAGTACGCTCATAAAGGAGACTATGACGTGGAACGATTTTTAGCCTTTCCTCTCGAGCAAATCCCTTTTGTTGTTATTGCACTTGTACTCGGTTTCACTTTTCATGAGTTTGCTCATGCATATGCGGCGTATAAGTTCGGTGATCCAACTGCCAAAAACCAAGGGCGGTTGACGCTATCTCCCTTAGCGCATCTTGACCCGTTTGGTACCATTCTACTGTTTATCGCAGGGTTTGGTTGGGCACGTCCTGTACCTGTGAACAGATTTTATTTTAAAAATCCACGATTAGCGGGTGTAGTAGTATCATTAGCAGGTCCGGTCAGTAATTTAATTATCGCTTTTGTGTTTTACTTACTATGGAATATCCTGCTGGCTACTGGCATAGCTTTTGTGACAAATGAATTTGTCTATCAAACGTTTGATATGATTGTGCGTATTAATGTCATGTTATTTGTCTTTAATTTATTGCCGTTTCCACCACTTGATGGTTATCGGATTATAGAAGATTTAATGCCGCCTAATATACGTGCTAAAATGACACAGTACGAGAAATATGGGGCACTAATCTTTTTAATATTGGTATTTACCCCATTAGATCAATACACGATTTATCCTATATTTCATACAGTTATTCCAGCTGTATTTAATATGTTGGAAGCAGCAGTTAGTTGGTTATTTTAAGTATTTATAGCTCGTGCGCCAACAAGTTTCCGTAAGCTATCTTCTCTTGTGAAAGATAGGATTTTTAAAAAAAATGTTTATCAGGCTTAAGGAAAAATACAGAGCATTTTCCATGAAGGAAGTCCATGGTTGTAAGTCACTCGCTTATAGAAGTTAGTAATCTGACGGATAGTGCGCGATGACGACAGCGCAGCAGAACATGCGATGCTAGCCGACGGCGCTTGTATTATACTTGTCACTGCTAGGCAGACGCTCTGTGCCTTTTTATAACAATACAGGAGGATGTTTTATATGACTGAGAAAAAGAATATAAGTTTTAACATTATTAAAAATGATCCAACTGACGGCCATGGCGGTTTTGGTGTAGGAACACTTAGCCTAGAGCATGTTTCGCCCGTCATTATTGATGTTGAAAATAAAGATGCTGCCGTTGATATCGGTGCTATGCATGCTAAGAGTGCTGTTGAAAAAGGTATCAAATTTCTTTCGAATAAAGAAGACGTGCCAAACGGCCGACCATATTGGTTGGTGTGGGTCACAATAGACCGAAAAGCTGAAGGCTTATATTATGCAGGAGTTACGGCTTGTGAAATGACTGTTGATCGCGAAGCGCGTCGTGGTTATAAACTGCTGCCAGAACATGTGAATAGGTTAGACAGGTCATTAAAGCGACAGATTATTGTCTCCCATATGGATGATGTTAGCAAAAAAGTGTTAGCGGAATTTCTTCAGAAGCATAATGAGGAGATGTGGGAGTTATCAAGCTCAGAATTAAAAGAAGGTCTACAAGGCTAAATTTGCGGTTTAAATGAGTCGGTTAATATGGCGGTTTAAATGTGGCGAATTTGTGACAAATTTAAAAGTCCTATTGTACATTCTGTTAAAAAAAGTAAACTAAAATCTACAATGTGTATCACATTGTGAACTAGGACATATAAAACCCCGGGACGATGTTTATCCCGGGGAATTTTTTATCTTCTTGTAGTTTGCTTTTATCTTAATCTCATACTGCCTATTTGCATTGATGTTAATCTTGGAGTTGTTTGAAGCAGAACGCGCATTTTTTTACACTGGGGTGCAGCGTTTTTTCTGGAGCGCGCATTTCCGACAAAGGAGCGCGCAATTTCGACAGGTGAGCGCGCATTTCTCACACCCGGGCCCGTCATTTTCGCCAGAACGTGCTTTTTTCACACTCGGATCTTGGATTTTCCCGTGAACGTGCAATCTCGACACGCGAGCATGCATTCTCGACAAGGGAACGTGCATTTCTCACACTCAGATCCTGGATTTACCCGTGAACGTGCAATCTCGACACGCGAGCATGCATTCTCGACAAACGAACGTGCATTTTCGACACGGGAACGTGCATTTCTCACACTCGGATCCTGGATTTTCCCGTGAACGTGCAATCTCGACACGCGAGCATGCATTCTCGACAAACGAACGTGCATTTTCGACACGGGAACGTGCATTTCTCACGCTCGGGTGCGTCGTTTTTTCGGGAACGCGCATTTTCGACACGGGAGCGCGCATTCTCGACAGGTAACCGCGCATTTCCGACAAACCAACGTGCATTTCACACTCAGATCCCGCACTTTTTGCTGAGCGCGCACATACTCAACTTATGTATGAGCACGCTCTTCACAAGTCTGTTGCGTTTAAACCCGGCCCATTCACCAGTTACAAGAACCAGTCAAGAATTTTGCGGATAATGCCTTTTTCTTTTTCAGGTGTTGTTTCATTTTCCTCAATATAACCCGGCTCATCTTTAATGTGGACAGTACAATATTGTGTAGGCTCCGTACCCGCTAAGAAATAGGTTAGCCTTGAAACGGGACAGTCTTCCGTAGCAAGCAGACCGTTATCAGGATTTACGTACACACCTACTACATTTTCTGATGGCCTAAAGGCAATGACAGGCTCTGATTCAAGAACTTGCTCCATAAATCCGGCCCATATTTGCTTAGAATATTGTCTCTCGGCAATCAGATCAATTGTTCTATCCTTATCGTATCCGGTCCAGACACCGGCGACAACTTGCGGTGAATAGCCAATCATCCAGCTATCGGTGCTAGTCGAACCTGACTTTCCAGCATACGGACGCGAAATAGTAGGAATAATAGTACGCCCAGTCACGCTCGTGTAATCATTAAGCTTTTCATCAAACATACCTGTCATCATATGTGTTGTAATAAACGCAAGATCTGAGTCTAACGCTTGCTCTTCATTTGACTTATGTTCAAAAATCACATCTCCGCGATAATTAACAACCTTTGTTATAAACACCGGCTTAATATTTTTACCTCCGTTAGCCAACATACCGTAAGCATTCACCATTTCTAATAATCTGACCGGTGAAGTTCCTAAGGCTAATGAAGGAACGGACTTTAACGGACTTGTGATACCAAACTGTTTGGCGGTTTTCACAAGTTGAGTGTCATTCGCCATCTCATTAAGCATCTGATATGTTTTAACAGCATATACGTTATCAGATAGTGCCAAAGCTTGGGCCATAGTAATAGGACCATCAGCATAGTAATTGTTATAGTTTTGCGGTGTATATTTAGACCGCCCGTCATCAAATAAAAATGTAGTCCGTTCACTTCGCAATTCAGTTGAAGGGGTAAACCCTTGACTCAAAGCGGCATAGTACAAAAATGGTTTAAATGTTGATCCAGGCTGACGAACAGCTTGGACAGCCCGATTAAACGGACTTTCAACATAGTCGCGTCCACCAATCAAGGCTTTTACCGCACCTGTTTTCGGATCTAGCGCTACAAAAGCTGCTTGAATGTCAGAGTTCGCCGCAATCGTATCAGCCAATTGTTTTTCAGCAATACGTTGTGCTTGTATATCCAACGTTGTATAAACGCGTAATCCTCCTAGTTCAATAACACGTTGCTCAATGCCAAGCTTTGAATGTAATATTTCGTTTACGATATCTTGAAAATATGGCGCAATAGCTTCCACTTTGTATTTGCTGCCGTCATTAAATTTTAACAGCGAACTATAAGCTGTATCAGCATCGTATTGCGTGATATAGTTGTTTTCGACCATCGATTGTAAAATTATCTTTTGTCGATTTTTTGCTTTCTCGAAATTTTTAAAAGGAGAATAGTAACTCGGGCCCTTTGGAACACCCGCAAGCATGGACGATTCTGCTAAACTTAGTTCATTAGCCGGTTTACCGAAATAGTGTCGTGCTGCTGCTTCTACACCGTACGTACCATCCCCATAATAAATCGTATTTAAATACCCTTCTAAAATCTGCTGTTTCGTATAGCTCATTTCTAGCCGTAATGCATACAATGATTCTTGAATTTTTCGCATCCAAGTTTTATCGTGCTCTAAAAATAGATTACGTGCATACTGCATCGTAATCGTACTAGCCCCTTGTACTTTCGCCATCGCTTTAATGTCGGCGAGCAAAGCACCTACGATTCGTTTAAAATCAAGTCCTTTATGTTCAAAGAAACGTTTATCCTCTATTGATATAGTAGCGTTTACTAAGCTCGGTGCCATTTCATTCAACGGAACCCAATAGCGTTCTTGACCGTTATGACTTTCGCCGATGATAGTACTATCACCTGCATATATTAAAGTCGTTTGCGGCACAGCTAATGGAGGAGGCCCCTGAATCTTAGCATATGTGAGTACCCCTACCATGAAAATAATTAGTAAGATTGCTAGTATTATGCCCGTAAAGATACCCGCACGTATAAAACGCCACGTATTTTTAAATCGCTCGCTTGTCATGAGTTGCACACTACTCACCTCTCTTACTTTCTAGTATGAGTAATTTACAAATTTTTAAACGTATAAAAATATAAATTTAAATGCACAAAGAGCTGTCTAGCTTAGTTCCAGACCTAAGCGGTTTTGCCTGCTTCATAAACCACAAAACGTACATTTCCGCTTATCTTGGTTTCTATGAAAAATTTTCCTTGCAATTTTGCTAGATTCGTCTATACTTTTTTTCGTGTTTTTATTTTTCAGAACAGGGAAATATAACATACAGACGCCAGAGAATTGTGGGCTTACATTTGAGCATCGAGACGTAACTGCGTTTGTATTTCAAATGCAGAAAAACTACATAGTATAGGTAAGTACTCTACAAATTAATATCGAAGGTAGATATCTATCTTTTTTAGATAAAATTTTAAAAAAATCGAGAGGATGAGTTATTCATGGAATTATGGTTTACGGAAAAACAAACAGAGAGCTTTGGTATAACTGCAAAAATTAAACGCACATTACATACGGAGCAAACTGATTTTCAAAAGCTAGATATGGTGGAAACAGAAGAATTCGGAAACATGCTTATTTTAGATGGCATGGTTATGACAACGCAAAAAGATGAGTTTGTGTATCATGAAATGGTTGCGCATGTGCCACTATTCACACACCCTAATCCAGAAAACGTACTAGTTGTAGGAGGAGGAGACGGTGGCGTTATTCGTGAAGTGCTTAAGCATCCATCAGTTAAAAAGGCTACGCTTGTTGAAATTGATGGCAAAGTAATTGAGTATTCGAAGCAGTACTTACCTGAAATCGCAGGTATGCTTGATGATCCACGTGTGGAAGTAAAGGTAGACGATGGATTCATGCACATTGCTCAAAGTGAGAACGAGTATGACGTTATTATGGTTGATTCAACAGAGCCTGTTGGTCCAGCAGTAAATTTATTTACAAAAGGCTTTTATGCAGGTATTTCAAAAGCATTAAAGGAAGATGGTATTTTCGTAGCACAATCAGACAATCCATGGTTTAAGCCGGAGTTAATAACAAATGTTCAACGTGATGTAAAAGAAATCTTCCCAATTACAACGATGTATGTAGCAAACATTCCAACGTATCCAAGTGGATTGTGGTGCTTTACGCTAGGTTCAAAGAAGCATGATCCGTTAGCAGTGGAGGATTCTCGCTTCCATGATATCGAAACGAAGTACTATACAAAAGAACTGCATAAAGCATGCTTTGCTCTTCCAAAATTCGTTCAAGATTTAGTGAAATAAGGAGGCCATGAACATGCGCTTTGATGAAGCATATTCAGGAAATGTATTTATAAAAAGTCATCCTACTTTTGAAGATAGCCAAGCTGTTATTTATGGCATGCCAATGGACTGGACGGTGAGCTATCGCCCAGGCTCACGCTTTGGCCCGGCGCGTATTCGTGAGGTGTCGATAGGTCTGGAAGAATACAGTGCATACCTTGACCGTGAGCTAGATGAGGTAAAGTACTTTGATGCCGGAGATATTCCTTTGCCGTTCGGTAACCCACATAAAAGCTTAGAGATTATTGAAGAGTTTGTTGATCGTGTGCTAGACGCTGGAAAGTTTCCATTAGGTTTAGGTGGAGAGCATCTTGTGTCATGGCCAGTTATGAAGGCGATGTACAAAAAGTATCCTGACTTAGCCATCATTCATATGGATGCCCACACGGATTTGCGTGAGGATTACGAAGGAGAACCATTGTCGCACTCTACACCAATCCGCAAAGTTTGTGATCTAATTGGTCCGGAAAATGTGTACTCGTTTGGTATCCGTTCAGGGATGAAGGAAGAGTTCGAGTGGGCGAAGAAGGTTGGCATGCACATCTCGAAATTCGATGTTCATAAGCCACTTCTTGAAGTGTTACCAAAGTTATCTGGTCGTCCCGTGTATGTAACGATTGATATTGATGTTCTTGATCCTGCTCACGCACCAGGAACGGGTACAGTTGATGCGGGCGGTATTACTTCAAGAGAGCTACTTGCATCTATTCATTCTATTGCTGAATCCAATGTGAAGGTTGTCGGCTGTGATTTAGTAGAAGTAGCACCCATTTACGATCCGTCTGAACAAACAGCGAACACAGCTAGTAAATTAATTCGCGAAATGCTTTTAGGTTGGGTGAAATAAAATAATTGTTAGGAAAAGAAAGCTGATTGAGTCAGCTTTCTTTTTTAACGATGTAGTATAGTTGGTAAAACGGGGGTAGGTGCCTTCTATATATAACGGGATCTGCTTCATGCATTTGATAGTGTACTTTATTAAATGATTGTCGACTATATACCCAATTGGTGTCGAAAACGTACCCAATTCATGTCGAATACGTACCCAATTCATGTCGAATAGATACCGAGTTCATGTCGACTTTGTACCCAATTAAAGCGCAATTCCCCAATTGAACTAAAAAGTAGTTTGAAATCTTGAATTTAAATACTCAATTTTCATTGGGTTGTTGCACTTTTACATCGTTCACGCTATACTTTGATTTTATCAGTAGTATTAAAGGGTGACTTTAAAATGAGTGAACTAGCCGGACAAAAGAGTGTCCTTATAAAGGTCTCAACAACAATCAACCATGGACATACTAAAGAAGAGTATTCATTTAGTGCAACAGGTGAGATATATGAAAAACAAGAAGCTACATACATAAAGTATACAGAGCAAAATGAAGTAGGCGACGTATCCACTATTTTAAAAGTAAAACATGACGATGAAATTCAGATGATGCGTTCAGGTTCCGTAAAAATGCGACAAGTGTTTCGTAGGCAAAATACAACAGCAGGATTTTACGAAAGTCCATATGGTAAACTGTTAATGGAAACGACGACAGAAAAAATACGCATTGTGCCTGGACACATATCAATTACATATAAAATGGCTTTACAACAACAGGTACCAGCTGACTATACGTTACAGATTCAATATCAGGAGGGTTCTGACGAATGAATATTGTCGAACAAGTAAAAGAACGTTTGAAGCAAGAGTTAAAGGATGCTGTCCTGAAGGCAGAATTAGCGTCTGAAGATCAAATTCCTGACATCATTCTTGAAATACCAAAAGAGAAGGCACATGGTGATTATGCGGCAAACATAGCGATGCAGCTTGCTAGAGTGGCTAAAAAGGCACCAAGAGCTATCGCTGATGATATAGTAGCGGCTTTTGACAAATCTAAGGCGTCTATTGAAAAACTTGAAATTGCTGGCCCGGGATTCATCAATTTTTATATGGACAACAGCTATTTAACAGAACTAGTGCCAACTATTATTCAAGCAGACTCAGCATATGGAGAAACAAACGTAGGGAACAATACAAAACTGCAAGTAGAGTTTGTATCTGCAAATCCAACAGGAGACTTGCACCTTGGCCATGCCCGTGGCGCAGCAATGGGAGATTCTCTTTGCAATATTCTAGCAAAGGCCGGCTATGATGTGTCACGTGAATATTACATTAATGATGCAGGGAACCAAATTAACAATCTTGCTCTATCTGTGGAAGCGCGTTACATGCAGGCATTAGGTCTTGATAAGGACATGCCTGAGGATGGCTATCATGGAGAAGATATTGTTGGCATAGGTAAAACATTAGCAGAACAGTTCGGAGATAAATACGTGCACGAAGACGAAGATGTTCGCTTTTCGTTTTTCCGCGAGTATGGTTTAAAGTACGAGCTTGAGAAGCTCAAAAAAGATTTAGAGGCTTATCGCGTACCATTTGATGTGTGGTTCTCTGAAACATCGTTATACCACAATGGCAAAATTGATGAAGCGTTAGCTATTCTTCGTGAAAATGGTCATATTTATGAAGAAGAGGGTGCCACTTGGTTCCGTTCTACAACATTCGGCGACGATAAAGATCGCGTATTAATTAAAAACGACGGCTCTTACACATATTTAACACCAGACTTAGCCTACCATAAGGATAAGCTAGACCGTGGCTTTGAAAAGCTAATTAATATTTGGGGAGCTGACCATCACGGTTATATCCCGCGTATGAAGGCTGCTATTCAAGCATTAGGATACCCAGAAGATGCACTAGAAGTGGAGATAATTCAGCTTGTTAGTTTATTTAAAAACGGTGAAAAAGTGCGTATGAGTAAACGTACAGGTAATGCTGTCACCATGCGCGAGTTAACAGAAGAGGTTGGTTTAGATGCCGTTCGTTATTTCTTCGTTATGCGTAGCTCAGACACGCATTTAGATTTTGATATGGATTTAGCCGTTTCTAAATCAAATGAAAACCCTGTGTATTATGCACAATATGCGCATGCTCGTATTTGCAGTATGCTTCGCACAGCTGAAGAAAATGGCGTATCGTGGGACGGAGAGCTTGACTTGACACATATCTCTTCAGAAAAAGAGATGGATTTATTGAAAAAGCTTGGTGAGTTCCCACAAGCTGTATCAGAAGCAGCGGAAAAGCGTATGGTACACCGCATTCCGAATTATATTTATGAGCTTGCATCAGCACTTCACAGCTTTTACAATGCTGAAAAGGTTCTAGATATGGATGCTTTAGAAAAAACAAAAGCGCGTGTAGCACTTATGAAGGCGACACAAATTACGCTGCAAAATGCCATGGCACTAATAGGTGTATCAGCACCTGAAAAAATGTAACCATCCTCAACTGAGGGTGGTTTTTTTGCCGTAAAAATTTACGTTTTTTACTTAGATTAGTGTCTAGCCTTCTAGCGCCTAGCCACTCGAGGTTTTAAGCCGATTCCTCCGGAGGAAAGTCCCTTCCTGTTGGAGACGTCTTAAGATGGTCGGGGTTGAGCAAGGCGCTTGTACTTTTTTTATCTATACACGTATTCGTACATTTCTCGACTAAAAAGAGATGTTTCGCACAACATAAAAGAAAGGAGGATTGTGCATGAAAGAAGTTGTTTTCTCGCCTATAATCTGGGTTATCGCCGGATTTCTGTTTGATTTACTTCGTGTGTCCATTCCCGCACCACCTGTCTCAGCCGGTGTGACAGAAGTAGATTGCGTGTATTTGGGGTTTAAAACTAATAAATGGGACAGCTGCAACGGAGTTGATCTTTAAACAATGAATACATATTTTGAAATAATAGGAACAGGCACCCCGGTAGTGTTTATTCATCCTCCCTATATGGGGCATGTTGTGTTTCATTACCAAAGAGAGCTTGCCAATCAAGCACAATGTATTTTTTATGATATGCGTGGAAATGGAAAAACTCCAAGTGGAGACCAACCTATCACCATTTCACTACTAGCAGAAGATTTAAAACACCTATTAGATAAAATAGATGTTTCATCAGCTGTTATAGTTGGTTATTCCTTTGGTAGTTTAGTGGCACAAGAATTTGCGTTAAACAATCCATCACGGGTAAAAGGGCTTGTATTTGTGGGTGGATTTTCTGAGGTTTCTACGCCACTATTAAACAGGGAATTTCAAATGGGGATTACGACTTTAAGGTTAGGCGGGTATCCATTGTTGGCACGCGTGTTAGCGCAAAGTCACAAGGTCGTTAAAGCGGATTTTGTGCGACAATATAAGTATAGCCGGATGAGTGATCCGAATATTGCATTGCAAATGTATGAAATCGGAAGAAAATATAACTGTACGGCCCAGCTCCATAAAATTCAAGCGCCGGTCTGGGCTATTAACGGAAGTCACTCGAAAATGTTCACGTATTACATGAAATTATATCGCGAACATCTTCCAAACATCCAGGAGATAGTGATAGAAACAGCACCACACCGCATACCGACTAATTATCACAAGGAATTTAATCATATCATGAGAAAGGTATTAGAGAATTTCTAATAAAAGTGCCTGTTATACCCTGTAAATGTCGAACGAATTTCGTCAAAACCGGGGCTTGACAGGCACTTTTCGTTACTGCGTTACGTATTCATACACAACATCTTGAATTATATCATGTAACGAGGATTCTTTATCATTCTCTTTAATCCGTTGAACTTCTTGACAAAGGTGTACTATATCTTCCTCATGTAACGGAAAAGACTCTATTAAATACTCATACTGTAAAAAGCAGTTGCGAACCATTTTAAGAAGTAACTTTTCGTCCATTCCATCACCGTACGTAAAATATTTTTTTCCTTACCCCACTTCTTCATTCAGGTGTGGGAGAGTCAGGTTACCACTCTAACGTAGATCCGTCAATTCGCTTTACACCACGTATACGCGACAAGTCATCGACAAGTGCTAGCATAGCTCGATCCTTTTCCTTTGCCTCTATCATAACGTCAAAGTCAATATTCATGTCATGAACAACTTGGAAAAAGGGTTCTAAAAACGCCATATCCACAAAATTGGCATGATGTCGAAAATCCTTATCCGATTTAGGTGATGAAATATGTACTTTTGGAGGGAACGGATGGTTATCCCACGTCGCAAAGATTTTAGGTAACAAATCCTCTAGCGGGGTTTCACTCAGATTAGCCCAATGATGGTGGTAATCAAATACCATCGGGATATGCTCATGTTGACAAACATCAAGCGTTTCCTCCGCTGTGTATGTTTTATCATCATTCTCAAGAGTCATGCAGCTTTTTGGATCGGCAGGTAGCTTTTTAATATTTTTATAAAAACGTTCTAAAGCAGCCGATTTATCCCCATACGAGCCACCAACATGAATGTTAATGACGCCTTCATCTGTCAGTCCCATTGCTTCAAACATATCATAATGATATTCCATATCAGTAACCGCATTGGTGGTCACATGCTCTTTATCGCTCGTAAATAAAGTGAACTGATTGGGGTGTAAGCTAACGCGCATATTGGCCTCCTTCACAAGCTTCCCTATTTTCGCAAATTCTTCTGCAAAAATATCTCTATACGGCCACTTTGCCTCTGGGTGTGTGGCGAGCGGTACAATCGAAGAAGACATTCTGTACAAATGTATTTGATGAGCAATATTATAGTGAATAGCTCGCATAGTGTTTTGTAGATTAGTGAACGTGACCTCTTTCAACTTATCTTCACGCTCGGTCTTTTTCATTTTACTCCATCGTGTGAATGTGAGGGTTTTGGCGGTGCTACCGTCCCAAATAGACAGAGCTTGTGCCACATATCCAAATCTCACTCTCATCATGTTCACCCCAGTTTCCGTTGTTTTATGTGAAAAAAAGTAACACGAAAATAGGAGTTGTGTCACTTTTTCATGTGCTACACAAGTATGTTCGCAAACCTATAAAAAATGTGAAAGAAGCTGCGCAATGCCAACTTTGATTTTCGTTGTAAAAGGTAATTGCTTAATATCCTCGACAGACAACGGTTTAGATTTATTAAAATCATATCGTAATTGCCGTTTTATATCTCGAATAAAACCTCCATCAAAAATATAGCAATTCATTTCGAAATTTAAATATAAACTGCGTTTGTCAAAGTTGGCAGTGCCAACATCACATATAACGTCATCAATTACTATTACTTTGGCGTGGTAAAATCCGTTGCCATACTCAAATACTCTTCCCCCTTGTTCAAGGAGCTTTTTTAAATACGGGTAAGATGCTTCCTTCACAAGTGGGTGGTCAGATTTTTTAGGAACTATGACTGACACTTTCACCCCTTTTCTAACCTGTTCCATTAATTTTTGAAACACACGCTTACTAGGTATAAAGTACGGACTACCAATAATAATCTCTTCTTTCGCATCTGCAATCATATTAATAAATTCTTTTTCTAGAAACACGCCATCTGTTGGCACGAGTTGATGGTCTACACGCCCTGCAGCAACTTCAGGGAAATAATTAATATCGCGAAATACTAAATCATTCGCATTTTTCTCCCAGTCATGAATAAATGTATCCTGTAAATCGTGGACACCAGGACCTGTTACTTTTAAATGATAATCACGCCAATGACCAAACTTTTTCTTTTTACTAATGTACTCTTTACCAACATTAAAGCCCCCCATATATCCTACTAAGCCATCGATTACAGTGATTTTTCTATGATTTCTTTGTTGCATATGAAAAAAGAAGAACGGAAAACGCGGTCGTTCTGCATATGCAAACTTAACGCCTGTTTCTTCAAGCTCTTTAATGGATTTTTTCTTAAGATTTCTAGAGCCAAACCAATCAACTAGTAGTCTAACCTCAACACCCTCTGTAGCCTTTTTTTTCAGAAGGTCTAAAAAGCTTTTACTAAAATCATCATTTTTAACGATATAAAAAAGCACGTGAATATGGTGACGTGCTTGATCTATCTCACGAAAATAGTCTGTAAACAAACAGTTCCCTTCTGTAAAAAGAGTTAAGTTGCTTGTATGGTGTTTATATTTCTTAAGCTTGACTACTTTTTGATGGTGGATAAGACCAAATATGTAATCAAGTGTTATTAAAGCGAATAGTAATAGAATAGCGAGTAAAATAATCAAAGCCCCACTCATCAACGAATCCTCCTTGCGTCCATCGTTTATATAGTTTGAGCAAGTGGGTGGATTATTATTATTCGCAAAATAGTTGACTGAATGCTCATTCATTATATAATAAAGGTAGTAATATTTTGAATATTTTAGACAACATCACGGGGTAGATAATAAGAAAGGGGTCATACAAACATGGGTACGTTGTTAACGATTAACTTGCTTGCGTTCCTGGCTGTAACCGCTTACGCTGTTTATTTGTTTCAATATTTAGTTCGTTCGCGTATTGCGTATATTAAGCTTGGAAAAAAGGTCGAATTTGAGCAGAAATTTAAAGAGCGTTGGGACAAAGTATGGGTAAACGTGTTTGGCCAGAAGAAGCTTTTAAAAGATAAAAAGAGCGGCGCCATACACGTTATGTTTTTTTATGGCTTTATACTTGTCCAGTTCGGTGCGATTGATTTCATTTGGAAAGGATTAGCGCCAGGCAGTCATTTACCGTTGGGACCGCTGTATCCTGCTTTCACGTTTTTCCAAGAAATCGTAACGCTAGTTATATTAATAGCTGTTGTTTGGGCGTTTTATCGCCGCTACATTGAAAAGCTAGTTCGCTTAAAGCGCGGCTTTAAGTCAGGACTCGTTCTTATTTTCATCGGGACACTTATGCTGTCAGTACTAGTGGGGAATGGCGCGGGCCTTGTTTGGCATGGAGAAGGCTTATTAATGAGCGAACCAGTTGCATCCGTTTTTGCGTTTCTTCTCCAAGGGATAGGAACAACAGCTTCTATTGTTGTGTTCTACATAGCTTGGTGGATTCATTTGTTTGCGTTGCTAGCATTTTTAGTGTATGTCCCACAAAGTAAGCATGCGCATCTTATAGCGGGACCAGCAAACGTGTATTTTAACAGACTAACAAACCCTGGTAAGCTGGAAAAAATTGATTTTGAAGATGAAACACAAGAAACATTCGGTGTTGGTAAAATTGAAGATTTTACACAGTTACAGCTAATTGATTTATATGCTTGTGTCGAGTGTGGACGTTGTACGAATATGTGTCCAGCCACCGGCACGGGGAAAATGCTCTCGCCGATGGACTTAATTTTGAAGCTTCGTGATCATCTAACGGATAAAGGTGCCGCAATAACATCTCAAGCTCCTTGGGTTCCTACATTCGCTTTCAAGGATACGTTAGGAAATCAGCTTGCCGTAGCAGGAGCAGGGGCAGGCGCACAGGAATCGGCAGCTTCGTTAGCCTACAATCCTTCACTTATTGGGGATGTTATTACAGAAGAAGAAATATGGGCTTGTACAACGTGTCGTAACTGTGAGGATCAATGTCCGGTTATGAACGAACACGTTGATAAAATTATTGATTTACGTCGTTATCTTGTATTAACAGAAGGGAAGCTTGATGCTGATGCTCAGCGTGCGATGACAAACATAGAGCGTCAAGGTAATCCGTGGGGTCTTAACCGTAAAGAAAAAGAAAAATGGCGTGAAGCTGCTGAGGATGTAAGCATCCCAACTGTTAAAGAAATGAAGAAAGCTGACGAAGAATTTGAATATTTATTTTGGGTTGGCTCAATGGGTGCATTCGATAATCGTAGTCAAAAGATCGCGGTTGCATTTGCGAAATTGTTAAATGAAGCAGGCGTCAAGTTCGCGATTCTTGGCAATAAAGAGAAAAACTCAGGCGACACACCTCGCCGTATCGGAAATGAATTTTTATATCAAGAACTAGTGACAAACAATATCGCTGAGTTTGAAAAAGCTGGCGTGAAAAAAATAGTAACAATCGACCCGCATGCATACAACACATTTAAAAATGAATATCCGGACTTCGGACTTGAGGTAGAAGTGTATCACCATACTGAGGTATTAGCTCAGTTAGTGAAAGAAGGCCGTATACAACCAAAGCATGAAATAAACGAAACTATTACCTTCCATGATTCATGCTACTTAGGTCGTTATAACGAAGTGTATGAGCCACCACGAGAAATATTAAAGAGTATTCCGGGCGTGAAGCTAATTGAGATGGAACGAAATCGTCAAAATGGAATGTGCTGTGGTGCTGGCGGCGGTCTCATGTGGATGGAGGAAACATCTGGTACCCGCGTTAACGTCGCCCGAACAGAGCAAGCTCTTGCTGTATCACCAACGATGATTAGCTCCGGCTGTCCATACTGTTTAACAATGCTTAGCGACGGTACAAAAGCAAAAGAAGTCGAAGAATCCGTCTCAACAATGGATGTCGCAGAGGTTTTAGCTAAATCTGTGTTTGGCGAAGCTTCATAAAATAGTAGATACAGAGAATGATAGGAGGTTGCGCGCAAATAAAAGGGGATTTGCGCGTAACGCATGCTATGTGTGTAAAATCTGGTTCGTTAGTGTTGCTGCGGAAGCGGCTGCCAGCAGAAAATACGCATAAACACACCGATTTTACGCATAAACGTCAAAAATTCGCGCATAAACCCATAAATTTCACGCATAAATGCAAAAAAAATACGCATAAACCCATAAAATTCACGCATAAGATAGCGAGGCAGATGATTGATTCAGTTTTATGCATATACTCACACACGCTAAAACGATAAACAAACCACATATAACACAATCAAAGTTTAGACGTTGTATCCGCACATTTTACAACGTCTATCTTTCTGATAAACCTCTGAGCGAGCGTTCAGTCACAAAACAACCTAACTGAAAAGTACGAAACGGAAAAACAAGGGGGAAATGCAATGGGGAAGACGGTAATTGTAAGTGGAATTCGCACGCCATTCGGAAGATTTGGAGGAACACTGAAAGATGTAACAGCACCTGAGCTGGGCGGCATAGTTATTAAAGAAGCGGTCAAGCGAGCAAACTTACAGCCTGAAGACATTGATGAGGTCATTATCGGCTCTGTTCTGCAAGGAGGACAAGGGCAAATCCCGTCTCGACAGGCGGCACGCCACGGGGGTCTACCGTGGAATGTGAAAACAGAAACGATTAATAAAGTGTGTGCATCTGGGATGCGCAGCGTGACACTGGCAGATCAAATCATCCGCGCCGGAGATGAGACTGTCATTGTGGCAGGCGGTATGGAGTCTATGAGTCAAGCGCCTTACATCGTGCCAAATGCTCGCTGGGGGCTGCGTATGGGTGATAGCGCAATGAAGGACTTAATGATATACGACGGACTAACTTGTAGCTTTACAGGTGTTCATATGGGAACGTACGGAAACACAACAGCTGAGGAGTTCGACATCAGCCGTGAACAGCAGGATGAATGGGCATACCGAAGTCACGAGCGTGCTATACAGGCCATTGAAAGCGGAGTATTCGCAAAAGAAATAACACCTGTTGAAATTCAGCAACGAAAAGAACCTGCAATCATATTCGAACACGATGAAGCACCACGTAAGAATACAAACCTTGAATCATTAGCCAAATTAAAGCCAGTGTTCGGTTCATCAGGTACGATTACAGCTGGCAATGCCCCGGGTGTCAACGATGGGGCAGGGGCATTTGTATTAATGAGTGAAGAGGAAGCTGCGAAGCGAGGTCTCAAGCCACTTGCAACTATTGAGGCGCACACGTCGTTAGCTGTAGAAGCGAAGGATTTTCCGCAAACACCAGGGCTAGTTATCAATAAGCTTTTACAAAAAGTAAATAAAACCGCTGCGGATATCGATTTATATGAAATTAATGAAGCGTTCGCTGCTGTAGCATTAGCTAGTATACAAATAGCAAAGCTTGATGCTGAAAAAGTAAATGTAAACGGGGGAGCCGTTGCGTTAGGGCATCCGATAGGAGCTAGTGGCACGCGCATCATTTTAACACTAATCAATGAGCTTACAAGACGAGGCGGAGGATATGGGATCGCGGCAATATGCTCTGGTGGCGGGCAAGGAGATGCGATACTGATTAAGGTGGAATAGCACGCTAAGTGATCTTAAGGAGATACGATTTTGAACAAGATGCAAGTGCACTAAGTGATCTCAAGGAGATGCGATTTTGATCAAGGTGGAAAAGTGCACTAAGTGATCTCAAGGTAATGCCGTTGCAGCTAAGGTCAATAGTGCACTAAGTCCTGAAGGTGATTTCATTTTATAAAAGGTATAAAAAGGGTGACGTACAAGTCAGGTTGCCATTTTAGCAAAGAACAATAGGGGGATAAATGAATGGTCGTACAAAAGGTTATGGTTATTGGCGCAGGGCAGATGGGTTCTGGAATTGCACAAGTGTTTGCGGCCGCTGGCTTTCACGTTGTGTTACACGATTTGAAAGAAGAGTATGTTGACCGCGGTATAATGACAATTACTAAAAATCTAAAGCGACAAGTAGACAAAGGGAAATTAACAGAACAGGCTGTAACATCTATTTTATCTCAAATAACACCTTCGACAAATCTCACTTCAGCTAGTGATGTGGACTTGGTTGTCGAGGCGGCTGTGGAGAATCTCGATATAAAAGCAAAGCTATTTGCTAATTTAGATAAAATAGCACCGGAACATGCTATTTTAGCAACGAACACATCGTCACTACCAATCACGGAAATTGCTGCGGCGACAAAGCGCCCTCAACAAGTAATTGGCATGCACTTTATGAACCCAGTACCAGTTATGCGATTGGTCGAGATTATTCGTGGTCTTGCAACAACTGATGAAGTGTACGAAACAATTGAATATATAACAAAGCAACTACAAAAAGTACCAGTTGAAGTAAATGATTTCCCAGGGTT
This sequence comes from Bacillus sp. HMF5848, assembly GCF_003944835.1. Taxonomy (GTDB): domain Bacteria; phylum Bacillota; class Bacilli; order Bacillales; family HMF5848; genus HMF5848. Next base: position 4,253,786 of record NZ_RWIV01000001.1, on the reverse strand, counting down.
CGTTTCGAATCGCATTTTAATGCCGATGATTAACGAAGCCATTTACACGTTATATGAAGGTGTGGCCACAAAAGAAGCAATAGATGATGTCATGAAGCTTGGTATGAATCACCCAATGGGCCCACTTACTCTAGCTGATTTCATCGGTTTAGATACGTGCTTATATATTATGGAAACGCTCCATGAAGGCTTTGGTGATGACAAATATCGCCCGTGTCCACTTCTACGAAAATATGTAAAAGCAGGCTGGCTCGGTCGCAAATCAGGGCGTGGCTTTTATGTGTATGAGGAGGGACGAACGTGAACTTCAACTTCACCGAAGAACAGCAAATGATGCGAGCGATGGTACGTGATTTTGCTGCAACAGAGGTCGCCCCCATAGTAGAGCGGATGGAACAGGGTGAATTTCCTCGGGAAATTGTAAGGAAAATGGCTGACCTTGGCTTAATGGGCATTACAATACCTGAACAGTATGGCGGAGCAGGGATGGATTTCACCTCTTATATTATTGCGATTCATGAGCTATCAAAGGTGAGTGCCACTCTTGGAGTAATTTTATCAGTGCATACGTCTGTTGGCACCAATCCTATTCTTTATTTTGGAACAGAGGAACAAAAGCAAAATTATGTGACCAAACTGGCTAGTGGGAAGTTCTTAGGTGCTTTTTGCTTAACAGAACCAGGCGCGGGCTCTGATGCTGCGAGCTTGAAAACAAAAGCTATAAAACAGGGTGATGCCTATATTATCAACGGAAGCAAAGTATTTATCACAAATGGTGGTGAAGCAGATACGTATATTGTCTTTGCTAGAACGGACAACGACATTTCTGCTTTTATCGTGGAAAAAAACACCCCTGGCCTTATTATCGGCAAGGATGAAAAAAAGATGGGACTTCATGGGTCCCGTACAGTGCAGTTAACGTTTGATAATATGCGAATTCCTGCTGCGAACTTACTTGGCAACGAGGGCGATGGCTTTAAAATTGCAATGGCTAACCTTGATGTAGGTCGCATTGGTATTGCGGCACAATCGTTAGGGATAGCTGAGGCTGCCTTGCAGGCTGCGACGCATTATGCAAAGGAACGCGTACAATTTGGTAAACCTATAGCTGCCCAACAAGGGGTAGGCTTTAAGTTAGCTGATATGGCAACTGCCGTTGAAGCTAGCAAACTATTAGTCTATCAAGCAGCTTATTTAAAAACAGAGGATGTACCTTGCGGGGAACAAGCATCGATGGCTAAATTGTTTGCCGCGAAAACCGCGATGGATACTGCTATTGACGCTGTTCAAATTTTGGGAGGTAACGGCTATACAGAGGATTATCCTGTTGAACGCTACTTCCGCGATGCGAAGGTATGCGAAATATACGAAGGCACTAGCGAAATACAACGTCTTGTGATTTCAAGGTATTTAACAAAATAGAGGAGGGAATTGGAAATGAACTTTAGATTAACAGAAGAGCAAGATATGCTACGAAAAATGGTACGTGATTTTGCGAAAAATGAGGTAGAACCAACAGCTGCTGAGCGTGATGAGGAAGAGAGATTTGATCGTGATATTTTTACGAAGATGGCAGAACTGGGTTTGACAGGAATTCCGTGGCCTGAAGAGTACGGTGGAGCGGGGATGGATTTTGTAAGCTATTGTATTACGGTTGAAGAACTATCACGCGTTTGTGCATCAACAGGTGTAACGCTATCAGCACATATCTCACTAGCAAGCTGGCCGCTATTTAAATTCGGAACAGAAGAGCAAAAGCAGAAATATTTAAAACCGTTAGCGCAAGGAGAAAAGCTCGGGGCCTTTGGTTTGTCAGAGCCTGGAGCAGGATCAGACGTTTCGTCCATGAAAACAAGAGCTGTACTAGATGGGGATTATTACATTTTAAACGGTTCAAAAGTATGGATTACAAATGGAGGCGTAGCAGATATTTACCTTGTATTTGCGATTACAGACGCTGAAAAAGGTGCAAAGGGCATTAGTGCCTTTATTTTAGAAAAAGAAATGGAAGGGTTTTCTGTAGGGAAAAAGGAGAAAAAACTAGGTATTCGCTCATCGCCAACAACAGAGCTAATTTTTGACCAAGTAAGAGTTCCTAAAGAGAACTTACTAGGAAACGAGGGAGAAGGCTTCAAAATTGCGATGATGACACTTGACGGAGGTCGAAACGGGATCGCGGCACAAGCTGTAGGCATTGCGCAAGGTGCGCTTGACGCTGCGGTTGCATACGCTAAGGAGCGCGTCCAGTTTGGTAAGCCAATTGCCGCTCAGCAAGGTGTAGGCTTTAAACTAGCTGACATGGCAACAAGTGTCGAGGCGTCTAGACTACTAACCTATCAAGCTGCCTGGAATGAATCAAATGGCTTATCATACGGTTTAGAGTCAGCGATGAGCAAACTGTTTGCGGGAGATACAGCGATGAAGGTCACAACGGATGCTGTGCAAGTATTCGGAGGCTACGGATATACAAAGGATTATCCTGTCGAGCGTTACATGCGTGATGCGAAAATTACCCAGATTTATGAAGGCACACAAGAAATACAGCGTCTTGTTATTTCGCGTATGCTTACGAAATAGAAGTAGGATGTGGGACTGTGAAAAAGCAAGAGGTACCGGCTTCTGTGAAGGACGAACAGCTTGTGAAAAAACGGCGGAATCAAATGATCAAAGGGGCTATTAATCTTTTTAAAGATAAAGGCTTTCACCGCACCACAACGCGAGAAATTGCAAAAGCGTCAGGCTTTAGCATCGGTACACTGTATGAGTATATTCGCAAAAAAGAAGATGTGCTTTACTTAGTGTGCGATAGCATTTATGACGAGGTACGTAATCGACTCGAAAAAGAAATCGATCATGCTAACGGTACATTAGACAATTTAAAGCTTGCGATTCGCTACTATTTTACAGTGTGCCATGATATGCAGGATGAAGTGCTCGTTATGTATCAGGAGGCAAAATCGTTATCAAAAGATGCGTTGCCATACGTGTTGAAAAAAGAATTAGAAATGGTCGCGATGTTTGAGAATGTGCTACAAGCGTGTGTCGATAATGGTGAGCTAGCTTTAGACAAACAAGACGTTCATATTTTAGCTCACAACATATTTGTTCAAGGGCAGATGTGGGCCTTTCGAAGATGGGCACTTCAGAGAGAGTATACACTTGAGCAATATATCGAACTTCAAACCAATTTATTAACCAAAGAATGCAGTGTTTAAAGAGAAATAGATTTATAAAAGGGGTAAGAACGTGAATTTGCATCAAACTTAGTTTCAGATGTAACGAACGCAACGAGTTGCTAATAGAAATCGATGCTACCAAGTGTGCATCGCACCAAACAGGGTGTGCACCGCACCAAACAGGGTGTGCACCGCACCAAACAGGGTGTGCATCGCACCAAACAGGGTGTGCATCGCACCAAACAGGGTGTGCATCGCACCAAACAGGGTGTGCATCGCACCAAACCGGGTGTGCATCGCACCAAACAGGGTGTGCATCGCACCAAACAGGGTGTGCATCGCACCAAACAGGGTGTGCATCGCACCAAACCGGGTGTGCATCGCACCAAACAAGGTGTGCATCGCACCAAACCGGGTGTGCACCGCACCAAACCGGGTGTGCATCGCACCAAACCGGGTGTGCATCGCACCAAACAGGGTGTGCATCGCACCAAACAGGTTGTGAATCGCACCAAACAGGGTGTGCATCGCACCAAACAGGATGTGCATCGCACCAAACAGGGTGTGAATCGCACCAAACAGGGTGTGCATCGCACCAAACAGGGTGTGCATCGCACCAAACCAAGTGTGCATCGCACCAAACAGGGTGTGCATCGCACCAAACAGGTTGTGAATCGCACCAAACAGGGTGTGCATCGCACCAAACAGGATGTGCATCGCACCAAACAAGGTGTGCATCGCACCAAACAGGGTGTGTACCGCACCAAACAGGGTGTGCATCGCACCAAACCGGGTGTGCATCGTACCAAACAACGTTCATACGTCACGCTAAACGTCTACGTTTAAGCTAGAACATGCAAAACATGCACCGCATCGATAACTAGCACGGCTGGCAACTAAGTATTAACAAAGCAAAGGGGGATTTAGATGCAGGAGACGAATGTCTATCGACCGAAACATCCGATTCGATTTGTAACAGCTTCGAGTTTATTTGATGGTCACGATGCGTCCATTAATATTATGCGCCGCATTTTACAAGCGAGTGGTGCAGAGGTTATTCATCTAGGACACAACCGCTCAGTAGAAGAAGTCGTCAATGCGGCAATTCAGGAGGATGTCCAAGGTATTGCCATTTCTTCATACCAAGGTGGTCATGTCGAATATTTTAAATATATGTATGATTTGTTAAAGGAAAAAGGTGCAAGTCATATTCGAATTTATGGTGGCGGTGGTGGTGTTATTATCCCTAAGGAAATCCGCGAACTGCATAACTATGGGATTGCACGCATCTTCTCCCCAGAGGACGGTCGTGAGCACGGATTACAAGGCATGATTAATATCATGCTAGAAGAGTGCGATTTCTCAACAGTGGATAAACTCGATAGTACGTCTCGCTGGTCAACAAAGGACCACGGAACGATTGCCAAATTAATTACACTAGCGGAAAATCAATACACTACGAATGCAGAAACCGCCGCTACTATATTACGAGATATGAAAACTGAAAATAAAACAATTCCCGTGCTCGGTATTACAGGTACGGGAGGAGCGGGTAAAAGCTCTTTAACAGATGAGCTTGTTCGCCGATTTCTACAAGAATTTCCTGAAAAGCATGTCGCCATATTATCAATTGATCCAACAAAGCAAAAAACAGGCGGAGCTCTTCTTGGGGACCGTATTCGTATGAATGCAATTTTCAATGACCGTGTTTTTATGCGAAGCCTTGCTACACGAGGGTCACGTTCAGAGTTGTCGCTTGCTATTTCAGATGCGATCCAAGTTGTAAAAGCAGCGGGATATGATCTTATTATTGTCGAGACAAGTGGAATTGGGCAAGGAGATGCGGGTATTCATGAAATTTGTGATCTAAGTATGTATGTCATGACGAGCGAGTTTGGCGCACCTTCCCAGCTTGAAAAAATTGATATGTTAGATTTTGCTGATATTATTGTCATCAATAAATTTGAACGCAAAGGCTCAGAGGATGCGAAACGCCAAGTTCAAAAGCAATACCAGCGCAGCCGCATGCTGTTTGACAAAGAACTAGATGATATGCCCGTATACGGCACGATTGCAAGCCAATTTAACGATCCAGGCACTAATACGTTGTTTGCAGCCTTAGTGGCAGCTGTGAACGACAAAGCGGGCACGCAATGGGAAACGTCGTATCCGCTTATGAAAAAGCTCGTAGAAAAACAAAATGTCATCATACCGGTCGATCGTCGCTACTACTTACGAGAAATTGCTGAAACGGTTCGTAAGTATCATAAGGTAGCCATACAGCAGGTTGAAATGGCACGAAGACTTTTTCAAATAGAAGGAGCGCTTGCTGAATTACGTCAGCGTGAAATGAATGATGATGTTGTCGCATCACTACAAGCCATAAAAGACGAGTTTCAAGCTAAATTATCTGGAGAATCTCGTCGGATTTTAGCGACATGGGCAGAGGAAAAAGAACGCTATTCAGCGGATCAGTATATAACAAAAATACGAGATAAAGAGATCGTGACCGAGTTAAAAACAAAAAGCTTATCAGGTTTATCTATTCGTAAAATTAGCTTGCCGGGCTTTGTTGATTACGGTGAAATTCTTCGGTGGGTGTATAAAGAAAACGTACCAGGAAAGTTCCCTTACACAGCGGGTGTATTTCCATTTAAACGTCAAGGCGAAGACCCTAAGCGCCAATTTGCAGGAGAAGGGACGCCAGAACGAACCAATAGGCGATTTCATTATTTGTGCCAAAATGACTCGGCGAAGCGCTTAAGTACAGCGTTTGATTCAGTAACACTGTACGGCGAAGATCCTGCTATTCGACCAGACATATATGGGAAAGTTGGCAATAGTGGTGTAAGTGTATGTACGCTTGACGATATGAATAAACTTTATGCCGGCTTTGATTTATGTCATCCTTCCACCTCTGTCTCAATGACAATAAATGGTCCCGCGCCAATTGTACTAGCGATGTTTATGAACACAGCGATTATCCAGCAGATTCATGCTCGGGAAGAAGAGCTTGGCCGTTCTTTAACTGAGCAAGAGCTAGACGAAGTGAAGGCATATACATTGCAAACTGTTCGTGGAACTGTGCAAGCCGATATTTTAAAAGAAGA